>NZ_JBIWEU010000008.1:0-157926 GCF_044762675.1 Peribacillus sp. NPDC096448
GGACAGCTTTTAATTTCAACTCTAATGAATATTTTGTCATAAAAAATAGCACCTCCAATTGTTAGATGGTGTCTAACAATTGGGGTGCAGTTCATTTGCGGCCTCTTTTTTGTGATTTCATTATTTAGCTATTTCCTTTACCGAGGCGACTTCATACGTTGTAAGCTCGCTGCCTAGAATTGGAGATTCTTTTTTTGCTTCACCGGAACCTGGTTCAGGCCGTTTATGTGCAGCTTTGAATGCATCGCTATTTCTCCAAGCAGTAAAGTTATCGAGGTTTTTCCAGTACATATTAACGCTCAGTTCATCGTGATCCGTCAAATTCTGCGTTAATAATACTTCAACTTTCACGAAGCCTTCCATAGTATCAAGTGGACCAGGTGCAGTAAATCCTGGGGCCATGACTGCACCCATCCCTTTTTTGACTCTGATTCTATTCGTTACGATTATCATAAATGAGTCCTCCTTTTGGCCATCGGTTTGGAATATACACCCTTTTTTTTCGCAATTTCATACATATTTTAGCATATTGAAAGAAGCAGGGTCCATTTTGATTAACTCGAATCATGAGGCCTAAAGACATTGTTTCAATGAAGACGGACGTTTCATTATATTGAAATAGAACAATTGAATTTGGATATTACAAGGTTTATCGATGCATATCGCGTATAATAGAACTCTGTATAAGGAAATTACGATTATGGAAACAATAAAGCAACATACTAAACAAAAAAGAGGCTGTTATATGAATGAATTGAGTTTTACTGATTATACATTAAGCGATGAAATTGTAAGGGCATTAGAAAGCTTGGGATATCAACGTCCAACCGAAGTCCAGCGTGAGGTTATTCCAGTGGCGCTGAAAAAGCGGGATCTTGTCGTTAAATCGCAAACGGGAAGCGGCAAGACCGCTTCATTCGGCATACCGATCTGCGAAATGGTCGAGTGGGAGGAGAATAAGCCTCAGGCGCTTATTTTAACACCGACACGTGAGCTTGCCGTGCAGGTAAAAGAGGATATTACGAATATAGGCAGATTTAAAAGGATAAAGGCTACTGCAGTTTATGGAAAACATCCATTCGCACTGCAAAAAGCGGAATTGAAACAAAAAAGCCATGTAGTCGTCGGAACGCCGGGGCGTGTTCTTGATCATATCGAGAAAGGGACATTCGCCTTGGAACGCTTAACTCATTTAGTTATTGATGAAGCGGATGAAATGCTGAATATGGGCTTCATCGAACAAGTGGAAGCCATTATTAAGGAGCTTCCGAAAGAAAGAGTAACCATGCTGTTCTCTGCTACATTACCGGAGAGTATAAAAAAGCTATGCAAGCAATATATGAAGGATCCTTTGGATATTGAAATCAAAGCAAAGGGTTTAACGACGGAGAAAATTGACCATGCCCTTATTGAAGTGAAAGAAGATGATAAGTTTTCCCTGCTTAGAGACGTCACCATCACGGAAAACCCCGATAGCTGCATCATTTTCTGCCGGACAAAAGATAGGGTGGACCAAGTATGTGAACAGCTGCTGGAACTGGAATATCCGTGTGACATGATTCACGGCGGCATGCTTCAGGAAGATCGCCTTGCAGTGATGAATGAATTCAGAAGAGGCGAATTCCGCTATTTGGTTGCGACAGATGTTGCTGCCCGTGGAATTGACATCGACAATATAACCCATGTAATTAACTATGACCTGCCATTGGAAAAGGAAAGTTACGTACATCGAACTGGAAGAACGGGCCGTGCCGGTAAAAAAGGAAAAGCCATTACTTTTGTGACGCCGTACGAAGACAAATTCCTTACGGAGATTCAAGGATATATCGGTTTTGAAATCCCTAAGATGGCTGTTCCTTCAAAAGAGGAAGTTTCCAATAAAAAAATGGAATTCGAAGCCAAACTGGAAGCCCGTCCAAAGATCAAAAAAGATAAAAGTGAACAATTGAATAAACAAATCATGAAGCTGTATTTTAATGGCGGCAAGAAAAAGAAGCTCAGGGCTGTGGATTTTGTCGGGACCATCGCAAAGATTGATGGAGTGAATGCAGAGGACATCGGGATCATTACGATCCAGGACAATGTGTCTTATGTGGAAATATTGAATGAAAAGGGACCGCTTGTCTTGAAAGTGATGAAAAATACGAAAGTAAAAGGCAAACTTTTGAAGGTTTCAGAGGCCTTTAAGAACTAAAAGGTGTTGAATGAAAAGAAGCGGGAAGACCGAAAATCGGTCTTCCCGCTTCTTTTTTATATGTTTTTCTTCCCATCCTCATTTTTTCAAAACTGGAACGGGAATTTTTCGACCCATACACAGATGATTCGACCTACCTGGAAAAAATTCGACCTCCCCGGAATAATCCGCCCTCACTGAAATAGTAGTTTTTTTGTTTATGAGGAGGTTAAGATTCTTTCTCTAAATTCTGTTTAACCGCCAAAACTGAGTGGTATATGAGGAAGGATAACGCAATTATTTCGAAACAATAAATACATCTGTTTGTAGAAAAAAGGAATTCTATCTAATTTTAAAACAAAGTTGATTGGAACGTAAGGTGCGAGACTCCTGCGGGAAAAGCGAGTGCCTGGAGTGGAAGTCAACGATCCTGTAGGCAATAAACAACATGAATTAATCTGAATTCTTAGAGAGGGAGGGGAATGAGTGGGATGACGAAAGCAAATGAAAGCGGCGAAAGAATTGATGAGCAAAGTAAGCAGCGGCAGTTGGATCAATATCGAGTGGATGATAATGGGAAAAAGATGACAACTAACCAAGGTTTGCGTGTTTCTGAGGATGAGCATTCTTTGAAAGTGGGAACCCGTGGTCCAACTTTGATGGAGGATTTTCATTTCCGGGAAAAAATGACTCATTTTGACCATGAGCGTATTCCTGAGAGGATTGTCCATGCGCGTGGATCAGGTGCTCATGGATATTTTCAGGTATATGAATCGATGGCCGAATATACAAAAGCCAAGTTCCTGCAAGACCCTTCAGTCAAGACACCAGTATTCGTTCCCCGCGGATCGGCAGACTCGGTCCGTGATGTAAGGGGATTTTCTACAAAGTTTTATACGGAGGAAGGAAACTATGATTTGGTCGGAAATAATATTCCGGTGTTTTTTATCCAGGATGCCATTAAGTTCCCGGATTTAATCCATGCGGTTAAACCGGAGCCTCATAACGAAATTCCTCAGGCCGCATCTGCGCATGATACTTTTTGGGATTTCGTCGCCAACAATGAAGAAACCGCACATATGATCATGTGGCATCTATCTGATAGGGCCATACCGAGAAGTTTCCGGATGATGGAAGGGTTTGGTGTCCACACTTTCCGTTTTGTAAATGAACAAGGCGTGGCCCATTTCGTTAAATTCCATTGGAAGCCTGTACTGGGAGTTAAATCCCTGGTCTGGGATGAGGCACAGAAAATTGCAGGGAAGAATCCTGATTTTCACCGCCAAGATCTATGGGAAGCGATAGATACCGGAAACTATCCTGAATTTGAATTTGGCGTCCAAATGATTAAGGAAGAAGATGAATTTAAATTCGAGTTTGATATCCTTGATCCTACTAAACTATGGCCGGAAGAACAAATTCCGGTTAAAATAATCGGAAAAATGGTTTTGAACCAAAATACGGATAACTTTTTTGCAGAGACGGAACAGATAGCTTTCCATCCGGGGCATGTTGTACCGGGTATTGATTTTTCAAATGATCCGCTGCTCCAGGGACGTTTATTCTCATACACCGATACCCAGCTATCCAGATTGGGAGGACCGAACTTCCATGAGCTTCCGATTAATAGGACGCTTGCCCCTGTTCATAATAATCAGCGCGACGGCATGCACCGAATGTCAATAAATCCAGGGCCGGTCAGCTACCACAAAAATTCCCTTGCAGGCAACTCTCCTGAACCTGCTTCGGAAGGGGAAGGCGGCTATGCTCATTACCAGGAAAAGGTCGATGGCAGGAAGGTCCGGCAGCGCAGTGAAAGCTTCAAGGATCATTACAGCCAGGCTAAACTATTTTGGAATAGCATGACGGAAGTGGAGAAGGAACATATTATTCAGGCTTTCCACTTTGAAGTGGGAAAAGTGAAAAGTAAGGACGTTCAGCAGCAAATTGTCGAGATGTTCAGCAATGTGGATGTTGAACTGGCCAAAACGATCGCCATTGGAGTGGGCGTGAATCCCCCAGCCAACAATAGTGAGGTTAAAATGGACTTGGCTTCTCCGGCTTTAAGCCAGGAGCAAATGAAAGTGAACACGGCCGCAACAAGAAAAGTGGCAATCTTGGCTGCGGATGGTTTCAACGGTTCAGAGGTTAATTCAGTCTTGGAGTCATTTAAATCGGCAGGTATAACGGCTGAATTCATCAGTCATAATCGTGGAGTGGTTACAAGTTCTGAAGGAGAGCAGGTCGAGGTGAATCAGACATTCCTGACAGCCGATTCGGTACTTTTCGATGCTGTATATGTGGCAGGAGGCCAGGAGAGTGTCGATGCTCTAAAGGCATCCAAGGTACCCATCTACTTTGTTGATGAAGCCTACAATCATTTTAAAGCAATTGGTGCGGGAAAAGAAGGAGCCGAGATCTTATCGAGGGCAGGCATCGTTTCCGATGATCTAGCTTCAGGCATTGTAGCTGTTACGGATAAAAATAGCGGTTCTGCCTTTATCGAGGCAATTGCCAAGCACCGTCACTGGAAACGCGTTTAATATCTATTGAAAAACCCCCAGACTTGAAGTCAGGGGGTTTTTCAATAGATATTTCGTATCAAGCTACTTTGCCTTTTCTTCAAAAAGTGATGCAATGCCAACAATCACCTTAGTGGCCAGTATCATATTATCGACGGAAATAAATTCATATTTGCCGTGAAAGTTCTCCCCGCCCGTAAAGATGTTGGGTGTCGGCAGGCCCATATACGATAATTGAGAACCATCCGTACCACCTCGTATTGGTGAGATTTGCGGTTTTATATCGAGTTTCTCCATTGCTTCATGGGCAATATCCACGATTTCCTTCACGGGCTCAATTTTTTCCTTCATGTTGAAGTATTGGTCGTGTAATTCGAGCTGGATACGGTTTTGCCCATATTTTTCTTTTAAATCTTCGATTACTTTTATTATATATTCCTTGCGTTCATTGAATTTTTGGCGGTCGAAATCCCTGATGATGTAAGAAAGTTTGGTCTCTTCCACATCACCGTGAAATGAAAGCAGATGATAAAATCCTTCGTAACCTTCCGTATATTCCGGTGCTTCTGCCACTGGGAGCTTATTATGGAATTCCATGGCGATTTTTGCCGAATTCACCATTTTTCCTTTAGCCGTACCGGGGTGAATGTTCGTCCCTTTGATCAGGATTTTGGCCGATGCTGCATTGAAGCTCTCATATTCAAGCTCTCCAAGTGGGCCACCGTCCACGGTGTAAGCAAATTGGGCATCAAAGGCATTTACATCAAACTTATGGGGTCCCCTGCCGATTTCCTCATCGGGAGTAAAAGCAACACGGATTTTTCCATGCTTGATTTCCGGATGCTGGATCAAATAATCCATGGCAGTCATGATTTCGGCAATTCCTGCCTTATTATCTGCTCCTAACAGGGTTGTCCCATCCGTTGTAATCAAGGTATGCCCTTTATAGTTCTTAAGCGAAGGAAAATCATCAGGTGAAAGAATGACATCCAATTTTTCATGTAAAGTAAGATCTTTTCCATCATAGTTATCAACGATTTGCGGTTTTACATCTTTTCCGGTAAAATCCGTTGCTGTATCGACATGGGCCAAGAAACCGATTGTCGGGACATCCTTACTTGAATTGGCTGGCAAGGTTGCCATGACATAGCCGTTCGAATCAATAGTCACTTCCGTCATCCCAATGGATTGAAGTTCCTTGACCAATGCATTTGCCAAGGTCAGTTGTCCGGGTGTAGAGGGACATGAGGGATTTTCCTCATTCGATTGGGTATCCACTTTCACATAAGAAGTGAATCTTTCAATGATTTCATTTTTCATTTTTCCTTCAACTCCTTTTTCCCTAATCTTACCATGATTGACCGCAATGGAAAAATTATCTTTTTTAAAAATCTCCTAGGGTGGTGTCATCGCAAAGAACGGCATATCTGCAAGCGACATGCCGTTCATTGCTATCCCTTTTTAAAGTGGATTGTTCAAGGCCCATACGGATACGCTTTTCCCATGAACGGGGAAGGTAGCGAAACCATCTTCTTCAATGGTAATGTGGTCATCTTTATGACAAGTTAAATCAATCCAGATTTCACCAGCACGATGTTCACCGACGAACATCCTTTTTTCACTGTTGTGATCTCCATTGGAGATAATGACGGCACACCCGGAGCCTTCTAGCTCTTCAACTCCGTGCCGGACCCAGCCTATCGTATTTGGATCATCAAAGTAGTCAGTCTGTTCTCCGTAAGCTTTTTCATACCTAGCATATAGTAGGCGATCCAGGATATCCTTTTTCCCAGGCACGGGAGAAGGTCCGCCGATTCCATAATAGTCCCCGTAAAAGACACACGGATAACCGCAAAGTCTAAGCAGGGTAAGTGCATATGCCGATGGTTTGAACCAGTCCTTTACCCAGGACTCCAGTGATTCATGAGGCTGGGAGTCATGGTTGTCGACAAAAGTGACGGCCTGTGCCGGATTGGTTTGGACGAGGGTATCATCAAAGATGGTTGAGAGGTCGAAGTCTGTTCCTGCTTTTGAGGCCTCATGAAATTTATAATGCAGGGAAACATCGAACAAGTTGAGGTCATGATTGGTTTGCTCTAAGTAAGTTTGACAAGCTTTAACATCCGCCTTCCAAAATTCGCCGACCATGAAGAAATGTTCCTTTGTATAAGGAATGAGTTCTTGGAGAAATTCATTGATGAATTCATAATCGATATGTTTAACGGCGTCCAAACGAAAACCATCACACTTTAACGTATCAACCATCCATTTTCCCCAGCTAATCATTTCCTGACGAACTTCCGGCAGGCTGTAATCGATGTTGGCAAACATTAAATAATCATAGTTTCCGAATTCATCGATGACATGCGGATTCCAGTGCTTATTTTCGCCTGTGATTCGAAATACACCCATTTTGTCGTGTTCGGCATCATAGTCTGTACCATTAAAGTGAGTATGGTTCCACTTAAAGTCAGAGTATTTATTTTTACGGCCCGGAAAATCGAATTTTGTCCAGCCTTCCATTTCAAATGGTTCTGAGATATCTTCCATCCGGTTGTCTGGATTGACTTCAATCACTTCAAATTTTTCGGTTCCATCAGCTCCTGCTTTATGGTTCATGACTAAATCGATATAAACGCAAAGTCCGTAGTTATGGCAAGTGGCTATTGCTTGCAGCAATTCATCTTTGGTCCCGTATTTGGTACGAACAGTTCCTTTTTGGTCAAATTCCCCCAAATCGTAACCGTCATATATTCCATATCCATTATCCCCAACGGATTGCCCTTTGGTAACTGGCGGAAGCCAAACACAGTCAATTCCTATATCCTTCAACTTGGAGGCTGCATATTTCAATCTTTCCCAATGAGAACCATCTGCCTCAAGATGCCACTCAAAAAATTGCATCATCGTATGATTTCTTTTCATCCGTTTCCCCCCTGACACCGATCCGATTTTAACAAAAGTGAAACTAATGCAATCAGATAAAGTAATAATGGAAATCTTTACCCACTAAAATCAAATGATAAACAAGTGAACAACCCTCTTGATTGAGGTTCATTTACCTCTCTATTTTACTATTTTATACCAGATAAGGGTATTTTATATTGATTGGCAGCTAAAAATTAATCAAATGTGGAGGAATAACCCGGAAAAGGCTATACGCCAATTCAAAAAAGGCATCCCGGATTTTAGGGATACCTCAGCTTTTCGTAAGTCTATTATCGTTTTTTGATGCATCTGAATATTTAACGATTAATAAAAATGGATTTTCAACAGTGATCCGGTTGGCAAATATGAGCATCACAATACCTATTAAAATGGCATCAATGATAACCAGCGGAATTAATCCTGCCCTGCATAAAATCCCGGAAACCGCTGCCCAGAATAGGAAGACCAAGTCCATGGGATCTTTGATAGGCGTTCTGAACCGTACGATGGAGAGGGCACCGACCATACCAAGGGAGATAACGATATTAGTTGATATGCCCATGATGATCAAAGCAGTGGCCATTGTCAAGATGATCAGGGAAATATTGGAATTGTGTGAGTGCATCACACCGGAAAAGGTCTTCTTATAAATGACGTAAATGAACAATCCGATGGCAAATGCCAACAGTAATCCAATTAGGGAGTCGATGATTGAAAAGCTCTCGGTCTTGTCCAAAAAGCTTGATTGGAAAATATCATTAAAAGTGGTGCTAGTTGCCGGTCGTATCCATTTGCTATTCCTCCAAATATTATATGTTTGCTGCAATCAGCCGTATCTTCTGCTTAGTTGATATTTTGAAAAAGCTGTTTTTCTAGTATCGATGATGGATAACAATTGTTTGATGATATCCGGAAGAAATTCGTCGAATTTTATTTCCAGGATGACACAATCTGGGTCTAAAGCATCAACCACGATTAATTCGGGATTCAGGAAGTCCGTATCCCGATAGCTCGTTTTCACATTACTGTCAAAGGTGACCCGCACATTTCCGTACTCATAGATGAATACCTCCCTTTCATAGTCAACGACGGTTGTCGGCTTGATTTGGAAAAGGGTCATTTGCACATATAAGTCCCTAAGGATATACCTTGAATCCCCGGACATCCAATCAATATCCCCTGAACGAATCCGTTCGTATTCTCTAGCAGAAAGCCTGCACTTCTGTTTATAGGTAAGGTTATTCCGCTTACTCTTTTTTCTAGATTGATGAAATCGGTATCATGATCATAAAATCTAGCCCTGAACTTATCCCTGTGATAAAATCCCTCTGTTTTTTGCCGCAGGATTTTATTGTCAAAGTTATCGAAATAGACACTTCGAATTAAATATTTCCCATCCAGCCCATGGGGATCAAGCCTCATGAAGTTTTTTAGGTTTTTTCTTAATAAATGGCAATCCGCTTTGGTGATTGCATGTTTGAGTTCCCGCCTTCCCTTTAAACCATTCATTGTTGTTCCTCCTTTTCCTTGATTTTTGGATGCATTCACCTTATTAACAGAATCTTTAATAAAACCTTAAGAACATTTTTATATTCAATAGATAAATAGAGACCAGGCCCCAGTTTTAACCTTTTCTTAATTTTATTGGAATTTAATAGAAGAAAAATGAGTGAATTTACTCATTGAGAATAATTATCATTATCATTAGAATAGGTTACACGATAATGATAATTATTCTCAATCAATTCAATACATGGAGGTTAACTATGATAACGAACATGCTTACAAAAAATGACCAACTATTGGAACAACAAAATACAAGGGAATCGAATGCCCGATCTTATCCTAGAAGATTACCCATGGCGATCGATCAAGCAGAGGGAATTTACCTGACAGACATGGATGGAAAACGATATATTGATTTTCTTGCCGGGGCTGGAACATTAGCGCTCGGACACAATCATCCGGCAGTGCTTGAAGCAATGGAAAAAGTTCTTAAGGATAAACGTCCTTTACATACATTGGACTTTACGACGCCGATCAAAGAGCAGTTCGTCGATGAAATTTTTGAATGCCTGCCAGAGGAATTCAGGAAAAATGCAAAAATCCAATTCTGCGGTCCTACTGGCGGAGATGCCATCGAGGCAGCACTTAAACTGGTCAAAACAGCGACAGGCAACAGAAGCATTTTATCTTTCCAAGGAGCTTACCACGGGGCAACGCATGCAACCATGTCAATCAGCGGCAATACAAAACCAAAGGAAAAAATACAAGGGTTAATGCCAGATGTGCAATTCCTGCCGTATCCCTATCAATATCGCTGTCCCTTCGGAATAGGCGGAGAAGAAAGCCATAAAATCAGCAGCCAGTATATCGAAAATCTATTGAATGATCCCGAATCAGGATTATTGGCACCTGCAGGGATGATTTTGGAGGCAGTGCAAGGCGAGGGAGGTTCCATTCCAGCTCCAATTCCATGGCTTAAGGAAATCAGAAGAATAACGAAAGAGAAGGGCATTCCGCTAATTATCGACGAAGTTCAATCAGGTATCGGCCGTACAGGGAAGATGTTTGCCTTTGAACATGCAGGTATCGTTCCGGATGTTCTTGTACTATCCAAAGCAATAGGCGGAAGTCTTCCATTATCGGTGGTGATTTATAACAAAGAGCTGGACCTATGGTCACCAGGTGCACATATCGGTACGTTCCGCGGAAATCAAATGGCAATGGCAGCAGGAACAGCTACTTTAAAATACATGAAAGAGACGAATCTTGTGGAGCATGCCGCTAAAATGGGGGAAATCTTAAAGGATATTCTTAAAGATTTGCAAAAAGATATTAAGCAGATCGGCGATGTCAGGGGCCGTGGATTAATGGTCGGTGTAGAGATGATCAATCATGAAGAACCGCAAAATGCGAATGGAAGCCATCCTGCTGATTCGCAACTTGCCAGTGCCATTCAACAGGAATGTTTTCAAAGAGGGCTGATTCTGGAAGTTGGCGGCAGACATGGAAGTGTAGTGAGGTTCTTGCCTCCACTGATCGTAACGGAATCCCAGCTTCGCGAGGCCACTGCAATTTTTGAACAAGCTGTTCGTGCAGCTGTTGCAAGAGGGTGAATGATCAATGATCGAAATGATAAATAAAACGGACTTTGCTTATTCTCAGATGTTCTTGAATAACGAAGAAGGTTTCAATAACTACAGCCAGTCATTAAAAATCATTGAAAAAAAGCTGACCAACTTTTTAAAGGGGAATAATTCACCATACTCTGGGAAAAAACCGTATGAAATCGAAGCAAGGTTAAGCGGGCTGCTCCCCGCTTCCCTAAAAGGGGAGTCAATGGAAGCAGTGGCGGATGAGCTGGCAGAGTTTGTTATCAATGACAGCATCAATGTACAAAGCCCTGCATGTATCGGACATTTGCATTGCCCGACATTAATACCTGCCGTTGCTGCCGAAATGGTTATTGGTACGTTGAATCAATCCATGGATTCATGGGACCAAAGCTCGTCGGCAACCTTCGTTGAAGAACGTTTAATAGATTGGCTGTGCAGCCAGGTAGGGTTACCGGAACAAGCGGATGGGATTTTCACAAGCGGTGGAACCCAATCTAATTATATGGGCCTGCTACTGGCAAGGGACGCTTATTGTAAGCGTTTCTGGGGTGTTGACGTTCAAAAGCAGGGCTTGCCGGCCGAGGCGAATAAATTGCGGATTTTATGCTCTGAGGCTGCCCACTTTACGGTTCGGAAGTCGGCGGCACAGCTGGGGCTTGGTGAACAGGCTGTAATCACGATTAAAACGGATGCAAATCACCGTTTGTCCATGGACGAATTAAATCATCAATTGCTGCTTTTGGAGAAACAGGGTTTACTGCCATTTGCCATCGTTGCAACTTGTGGGACAACGGATTTTGGTTCAATCGATCCATTACACGAATTGTCCGAAGCTGCAAGGAAGAATGGGATATGGCTGCATGTGGACGCCGCATATGGAGGCGCGATGATTCTAAGTAAGGATTACAAAGACTTAATCAGCGGAATTGAACGGGCCGACTCGATTACGGTTGATTTTCACAAATTATTCTATCAACCCATCAGTTGTGGTGCTTTTCTTGTCTCTGACAGCAACTCATTTCAATATATCCAGCATCACGCAGATTACTTGAATCCACAGGAAGATGAAGCGGAGGGCATGGTTCACTTAGTCAATAAATCGGTTCAAACGACGAGAAGGTTCGATGCACTGAAGCTTTGGATGTCCTTGAAGGTCGTTGGACTGGATACCTTTGCCGAAATGATCGATTATACTTGTCACCTTGCACGTGAGGTGGCTGTGAAGATCGATAAAGAGGAAGGATTCACAGTATTGAATAAAGATCCTGAATTGAATGCGGTTGTATTCCGTTATAATCCCGAAGGAGAAAGTGATCAGTTAGTAAATCTATTAAATAAACAGATTCAGCAAGAATTACTGAAAAGCGGACGGGCATTTTTAGCAAAAACACGTTTTGAAGGACAGGTATATTTAAAAATGACACTATTGAATCCAATGACAAGGCTTGAACACATAGAGGACATTTTAGACGAAATTCGAGTATTAGGTGAAATGTTCAAGATGATGGAGGAATGAAGATGAATGGTAAGCAAATAGCTGAAAGGGCGACGATGCAAAGCTTTCTGAATTGCTATTTCCGGGAAACCGGAAATTGCAGTTTAGATGAAACGAAGAACTGGCCGAATTTGGGAGGGTCCATTCCGGATTCATTGATGGTCAGTAAGCTCATATCCCAAGATATTGCATTGCTTGTTCCGCTTAAATACTGGTCGGAAACGGGGCGTCATATTTTCCACTTCCCGGTTTACTATCAAACGGGATCCAAACAAGTACATGAATTAGATTACGTGACAATGGTCTCGATTGTTTCTAAAGAATTATTGAATGAGCAGGGCCGGACGGATAGTGAAGATGAATTGATGCTGCGTGTCATCCTAAGCAGCCAAAATATTCAACGGTATGTTGAAGCCAGGACGGAAGACGTCGATGCCCTTCAAAGTCCCGATTTCACCTACATCGAAGCAGAGCAGTCACTTTTATTCGGGCACCTGTTCCACCCGACACCTAAAAGCAAGCAAGGCATTTCAGAAAAAGAAGAATGGATCTATTCCCCCGAATTAAAAGGTCAGTTTCAGCTGCACTACTTCCTGGCAGAACCTTCGATTGTCATCCAGGATTCCAGTGAAGTCCGATCGGCAAGTGAGATCATTAAACAGGAGTTAGCCGGTGACTTGGAGATATCCAGTGAATTCCGTCGGACGTATTGCCAAAAGGAAAGCCGGTATATCATCATTCCGGCACACCCGCTCCAGGCAAAAGTGCTTATCGAAAAAGAAGAGGTCAAGAGGCTAATCGAGCAAGGAACACTAGTTTATGCAGGACCGCTTGGGAAAAAATTCACTGCCACCTCTTCATTTAGAACGGTATATAGTGCCACATCGAGATATATGTACAAATTTTCAGTTCCGGTTAAAATCACGAATTCCTTACGTGCAAATCTGCAAAAGGAATTAGATCGTGGTGTCGAAATTGCAAAATTAATAGATTCTAAAGTGGGCGACGATCTAAAAGAACGGCATCCCTCCTTCCGTATCATCAAGGACCCTGCTTACTTAACGATTAAAACGACCGAGCAAGAATCGGGATTCGATGTTGATATCCGGGAAAATCCTTTTTTTGAAAACGATAAACAAGCAAGCCTGATTGCCGGCTTATGTCAGGATAATGCCTATGGGGCACCATCAAGACTTGGGGCGATCATCCGCAAATTATCAGCTGATGAAGACCGCAGTACCGAAGAAGTTAGTAAGGATTGGTTCAAAACCTATCTGTCAATGACATTGAAACCGATGCTTTGGCTATTCGAAGAGTATGGAATCGTTTTGGAAGCCCATCAACAAAATTCCATCATTCAACTTCAAGATGGGTATCCAGCCGCTTTTTATTATCGTGATAATCAAGGGTATTACTATTGTGAGTCCAAAGTGGACAGGCTACTGAAGATCCTGCCTGAACTAAGTGAAAAAAGCTTCACGATTTGTTCTGATGAAGTCGCTGAAGAAAGACTGCAATACTATTTCTTTTTTAATCACTTATTAGGCCTAATCAATAATTTTGGAACGGAAGGATTAGTATCAGAGAACAAACTGTTACAGCTCGTTCAGGAACAACTGGAAACATGCAGCAGGGATAGCGAAGATGAAGGGTTGAATCGAGTTGTTTCAAAGTTGCTTCATGACCGGGAATTAACTTGTAAGGCTAATTTACTGACACGATTCCATGATATGGATGAGCTTGTTGGTTCACTTGAGACACAATCCGTTTATACAACGATTGATAATCCGTTTGCGCAGGGGGTTATGGCCGTCCATGAAAAATAGTTATGAAGAAATGCTCAAGGACTGCAATAAACAGCTTTCATTTGTCAAAGTTGAATTTGAGAGGGATTTGAATACACTGCATAAATGGATGCATGAAGATCATGTGATACCCTACTGGAATTTGAATTTCACAAAAGAAAAATTCGCTGTTCATTTAAAAAAGGCATTGGCTGATACACACCAAACACTTTATTTAGGCTGTTTGGACTCCATTCCCATGAGCTATTGGGAATCGTATTGGGTAAATGGCGATATCATCGAAGGTTATTATGAATCCGAAGAGGGAGATCAAGGCATTCATTTACTCATTGGTGATCCGGACTATCTAGGAAAAGGACTGGCTTTGCCGTTTTTACGTGCAATGGTGAAATTCCAACTACTGACTTCAACCACAAACAAAGTGATGGCTGAACCGGATATCAGGAATGCAAAGATGATCCATTTATTTGAAAAATGCGGGTTTACCCCAATTAAAGAGATTGAACTCCCAGACAAAACAGCATTGCTTATGTCATGCACACGGGGGAATTTCGAGAGGAAGTGGAACTATGGAGAAGCAACAATCTATCTATGACCTGGTAGGGATAGGGATTGGTCCCTTTAATCTGGGACTTGCGGCCCTTTTGGAGAAAACCCCGGAGTTGAATGCCGTCTTTTTTGAGAAAAAGCGGGAATTTAATTGGCATGAAGGGATGCTGTTGGAAGGGACGACTCTGCAAGTGCCATTCTTTGCCGATCTAGTTAGCATGGCAGATGTGACAAGCCCATATAGTTACCTGAATTATTTACAGCAGCATGATCGGCTGTATCATTTCTACTTCCTTGAAAAATTCTTGATTCCACGAAAAGAATATAACGACTATTGCCGCTGGGCTGCCAATCAACTTGATAGCTGCCGTTTTGGAAAAGCGGTGGAGGCGGTTGAATATATAGGGGATCAAGGTGAACCCTGCTATCAAATCAGTGTAAGGGATGTACAAACACAAAAGATCGAAGTCTATTATAGCCGTCATGTAGTCATGGGAATTGGCAGCTCCCCGACTGTTCCATCGGCCTTTCAGCCATATATGGGAGAGAGCATCCTGCATTCGGCCGATTATTTACGGAATAAAGAAAACGTCTTAAAGAAAAAATCCGTAACGGTTGTCGGATCTGGACAGAGTGCAGCCGAGGTCTTTCTGGATTTGCTTAATGAGCAGGAGGAATATGGCTACCAGCTAAACTGGTATACAAGATCCAAGGGATTTTTCCCTATGGAATATTCAAAACTCGGGTTGGAATACTTCACTCCAGATTACCTTGATTTCTTTTATCGGCTGCCGCAGGAAAAGAAAGATGAAATCCTGCCGAAACAGGATTTATTGTATAAAGGGATCAGTGCTACGACAATTGCAGCGATTTTTGACAAGATGTATGAAAAATCGATTGGAAATGCCGAACTTTCTATTGAACTTCGGGCCATGACGGAAGTTACGGCAGTTACCCCCGCTGAAAATGGCTGGGAATTGAAATGCCGACAGTGGGTAGAAGATAGCGAATTTGATGTTGACACAGAGGCAATTGTTTTTGGGACGGGCTATAAATCAACCCTTCCGGCATTCCTTGAAACCATGGAGGACCATTTAGTCCGCGATGACTTGGGGCGTCTTGCAATAACGAAAGACTATAAGGTAGGAACGGCCATCTCTACACCGAATCACCTTTTTATCCAAAATGGCGAGATACATACACATGGTGTGGGTGCTCCGGATCTAGGCTTGGGGGCATTCAGAAACTCGATTATCATCAATCAATTGGCAGGTAAAGAAGTTTATCCATCGAAGCCAAAGGGTGCATTTCAGTCATTCCGTGTAAAAACACCCGTGATGGCTTACTAAGAAAAGGGAAGGGGAGAATTATATGCAGTTCATAAATGAAGTGGAACAGGCAGTTTCAGAAAAAAATTGGTCGATAGTGAACCAAAACCTGCTGGCCAAGATGATTTCTGAGTATATGTATGAAGATATGATCCATCCAGCAGTCCTGAACGAAAACGCAGCAGGAAATCTATATGAGTTAATGGTGAATGAGGGAAAATCTTATCGGTTTTTAGCGTCGCCCCGTCTTTTTGACAGCTATGAAGTACAGGCCGAATCGATCCAGGTATGTGAAGCGGCAGGTTTTACACAGGCCAAAGATGCTATTCAATTCATTTTGGACATCCAGCCGTTAATTGGGATGACTGCAGAAACAACAGGACATTTAATCAAAGAATTCCATCATACGCTGCTTGCGGATCTCCAATTGCTATCCAAACCTGAACAAGATGCGGATGATTTAGTCGAACTGGATTATGCATTACTTGAAGGAGAAATGAGCGGTCACCCTTGGATTGCTTATAACAAGGGAAGAATCGGTTTCGGTTATGATGATTATTTGAAGTTCGCGCCAGAAAACCAGAAGGAAGTTCAGTTATCCTGGATTGCCGTCCATAAAACGAGGGGTGAGTTCAATTCAGTCGAAACGTTATCCTATAAGCAATTGATGGAGAATGAACTGGATGGGGGAACCCAAAAATCATTTGCAAAGATATTGACAGAAAAAGGGCTGAACGCAGAAAACTATTACTACCTCCCAGTTCATGAATGGCAGTGGAAGAATGTAATTATCCAGAACTTTACCGATGACTTGGCTAAAGGGCTGATCGTAGCTTTGGGAAATGGTCCTGATAAGTATTTGCCGCAACAATCCATCCGGACATTCGTTAATGTATCGAATAAGGATAAACACCACGTCAAGCTGCCGATGAGCATTTTAAATACGCTAGTCTACCGTGGATTGCCGGCTGAACGCACGGTCATTGCCCCGAAAATCACAACGTATATAAAGAACATTTATGAAAATGATTCATTTTTGAAAGAACAATGCAAAGTAGTGCTTCCTGGTGAAGTGGCCAGTTTAAATGTTGATCACCCGTATTATTCCAAGCTAGAGAATGTACCGTATCAATATTTAGAGATGCTGGGGGGGATTTGGAGAGAAAGCATTTACAGTTATATGGAAGAAGGCGAGAAGCCCATTACGCTTGCGTCCCTTTTACATGTGGACAGCAAAGGTAAACCATATGTGGAAAGCCTTATTGAAAAATCGGGATTGACTGCAGAAGCCTGGACAGCTCAATTATTCGAAGTCATCCTATCACCATTATTGCATTTTATCTATCAATATGGATTGGTCTTCTCGCCGCATGGTCAAAATACCATTTTAGTTTTGAAGGATTACAAGCCTCACCGCTTGGCCATCAAGGATTTTGTAGATGATGTAAACGTCAGTGATCAGCCGCTTCCTGAATTAAGCAGCCTTCCTGATGATTTAAGGAAAGTATTAAGAAGTGAGACTCCAGAGGGGCTGGTTCAATTCATTTTCACGGGACTATTCATCTGTCATTTCCGATACTTGTCAACACTTTTGATGAAGAGGTCCCTTTTGGATGAGAATGCTTTTTGGGAAGGCGTCGCTCGAACAATCCTTACACATCAGAAAAAATTCCCTATGTTACAGGATCGTTTCGATACATTCAATTTCTTTGCGCCAAAATTAACGAAACTCTGCCTGAATAGAAATCGGATGCTTCAATATGGATATAGCGATGGTGAAGACCGTCCGCATGCATCTGAGTTTGGGCATGTGAATAATGCCCTTTATGAAAAGTTACCTGCAAAAACGCTTTAAAGTTGGCTCAGAATTTTGAGCCAGTTTCAGACAGTAGACAAACACGATGAAAATCGAGTTTGTCTACTGTTTTTTATAGCTTTTACAATTTGACCGTTAATTTTCGCTCTAGGCACGCGCTTTTCCCGCAGGAGTCTTGTACGCCCCTCCAATCAATTTTGTTGTAACTGTTAGATAGAACTTCTGTTGTTTGTTTTAAATAGAAGTATCAAATCATGAGGTAATGAGGATGTAAAACCTATTGCCGAGATGATAGAGTGCGATAATCATTAACAAATATCACATTAAAAAGGATTGTGTTATCCTCCTTGGTTCAAATTCCCTAAAAATTATCTTTGGAATAGGGCTTGCCGTTCATTTAAATTGGTGCTAAGCTATGTGTAAACGGTTACACAAAAGCATTGAGGGTGATATATTGGCAACTATTCGGGATGTGGCAAAGGAAGCTGGAGTTTCTGTGGCAACGGTTTCCAGAGTTATGAATGGCAGTGGTTATGCACATGAGGACACGAAAAAGGTGGTCATGGCAGCTGTTGAAAAATTGAATTATAAACCGAATGAAGTGGCAAGATCTCTCTACAAACGTAAATCCAAATTGGTTGGTTTGATTTTGCCGGACATTACGAATCCTTTCTTCCCAGAAATGGCAAGAGGTGTCGAGGATTATCTGCAGCAGTTTGGTTATCGGTTGATTTTTGGAAACAGTGATGAAAAGAGAGATAAGGAAATAGAATATATTGACACTTTCCTGCAAAATAATGTAGTGGGCATGATTGCTTCAACTAGTGAAGAAGCCAATGAGAATTTCGATAATCTGGATATTCCAGTTGTCCTTCTCGACCGTACAGCAGAGAAATTACCGGCTGTTTATTCCGATCAAAAGACAGGCGGTAAGCTGGCAGCACGCGTATTGCTGGATAGAGGCAGTACGAATATCGTCCTCATTAGGGGGCCAGTCGAAATAAAGCCTGTATATGAACGGTACATGGCAGCATTGGAAGAATTGAATCAAGCAAAAGTGAACGTACAAGTCATGGATTCATCCCTAACTCTTCAAGGCGGCCAAACATGCGTGAAGCAGCTTTTCGAGCAATATCCGGAAACGGATGGAATCATTGCTTGCAATGATATTGTTGCAGCCGCAGCACTTCAGGAGATTTTAAAACGGGGAATACGGATACCGGACGACATACAATTGATCGGCTATGATGATATCTCCTTCACAGCGTTATTGCACCCGCCGTTATCGACAATTCGGCAGCCAGCCTATGAGATGGGGGCACAAGCGGCGGAAATGCTAATTAAAAGGATCAATCAAGAAAAAATGGAAGTAACACATAAAAAGCTCCCTGTTTCTTTTGTGGAGAGACAAACAACGAGAAGGAAGGCGGAGAAGACATGATTAGAATTACAGTGGTGGGAAGTGCTTCAATGGACTTAGTGGTGACATCAGCCAAGCGGCCAATGGCCGGTGAAACGGTTTTAGGAGAGTCCTTTATCACGGTTCCTGGAGGAAAGGGAGCCAATCAGGCTGTTGCAGCGGCACGTCTTGGTGCAGAAGTGTCGATGGTCGGATGTGTAGGAGATGATGTCTATGGAGAGATCATCTTAGAAAATCTGAAAAAAAATCATGTAAACACGGAGTATGTGGAACCGGTTACAGGTTCAGCTTCCGGAACAGCACATATTACCCTTTCGGAAGGTGATAACAGCATTATTTTCATAAAAGGTGCAAATGACTTCATTACTCCTGAATATGTACAAAAGGCGAAAAAGGTGATAGAGGAATCGGATATCGTGATGGTTCAGCAAGAAATACCTGAGGAAACTGTGGAGTATCTGGCTGACTTGTGCAACACGCTTCAAAAGAGATTACTATTGAACCCAGCTCCCGCCCGGAAGCTAAGCGAGGCTGTCATTCAACAGGCATCATTCCTTACTCCGAATGAACATGAATTCGAGATACTCTTCAATGGGAGAGATAGAACGGAAGTCTTGACTGAGTATCCCAATAAATTATTCATTACCGAAGGAAAAAAAGGCGTCCGTTATTTTGACGGACATGAAGAAAAGGTTGTTCCAAGCTTTGAAGTGGAAGCGGTGGATACAACAGGCGCAGGGGATACATTCAATGCTGCCTTTGCGGTGGCTGTTGCAGAAGGAAAAAGTTTTGACGAATGTTTGTTATTCGCGAACCGGGCAGCCTCCATTTCCGTGACGAAATTAGGAGCTCAAGGCGGCATGCCGCAAAGGTTAGAGGTCGAGAGGGGCTTTGAAGCATGAAACGTCAAGGAATCATCAATAGTTCAATAGCCAAGGTCCTGGTTGACCTTGGTCATACCGATTATATTGTCGTAGGTGATGCCGGGCTGCCGGTGCCACCCGGAGTATGCAAGATAGATTTAGCATTAACGCCTGGAACACCATCATTTCAAGAAGTCATCCGGGCGGTTCACGAAGATATGGTTGTTGAAAAAGTTATCGCTGCCACAGAAGTGAAGGTTAAAAACCCGGAACAGCATCAATACATGGAGCAGCAATTCGGTTCAGCGATTGAATATGTTTCCCATGAGGATTTTAAAAGGCTGACAAGTAACGCGAAAGCAATTATCCGGACCGGGGAGACGACGCCATATTCAAATTGCATATTGCAGTCTGGAGTATTCTTTTAAAGAAATGAGATGATGAGCATGCAAATCGAAATGCACAATATTTATAAAGCATTTGGTCAAAACAAGGTATTGGAAGGTGTTCATTTTTCATTAGAGGCTGGGGAAGTACATGCACTAATGGGGGAAAATGGAGCGGGGAAATCAACCTTGATGAACATTTTGACCGGGCTGCATAAACAAGATCAAGGAACGATTGAGATTAACGGTAAAGAAACCACATTCAAGGATTCAAAGGAAGCGGAAGAGGCGGGAATGGCCTTTATCCGTCAGGAATTGAATATTTGGCCAGAAATGACCGTGCTGGAGAATCTATTTATCGGCAGGGAAATGGTGAATGCCTTCGGTGTCCTGAAGACGAAACAAATGAAAGCGCGTGCAAAAGAGATTTTTAAAACACTTAATATTTCCCTTCCTTTTGATAAGGAAGCCGGATTCTGTTCTGTCGGGGAACAGCAAATGATTGAAATTGCCAAGGCACTCATGACGGATGCCGAAGTCATCATCATGGACGAGCCTACGGCCGCTTTAACTGATAGAGAAATAGAGAAGCTCTTTGAAGTGATGAAGGGACTTACCAAAAAGGGTGTATCACTTGTTTATATTTCTCACCGAATGGAAGAAATATTCGCCATTTGTGACAGGATCACCGTAATGCGTGACGGAAAAACAGTCGATACGAAAAGAATTGCAGATACAAATTTCGATGAAGTCGTCCAGAAAATGGTCGGGCGGGAGCTGGAGGATCGTTTTCCTCATCGTGAAGCGAATGCCGGCGACATAGTCCTTGATGTGAAAGGTTTAACTAGAAAGGGGCTTTTTGAAGATATCCATTTCGCGGTTCGGCAAGGTGAGATTGTCGGTGTAGCCGGATTAATGGGAGCAGGCAGAACAGAAATAATGCGCGCCCTTTTTGGTGTCGACCAAATAGACAGCGGTGAAATCACCATTGAAGGCAAAAAAGTTTCCATACGAAAACCAACGGATGCAGTTCGACACGGCCTGGCTTTCATTACGGAAAATCGTAAAGAAGAGGGATTGATCCTGGACTTTTCTGTAAGGGAAAATATCGGCTTGCCGAATCTCAAGAGTTTTGCTCCTAGCGGAATCGTAAAAACGGAAGATGAGATGAACTTTGCCGAAATGATGATTAAGCGACTTCACGTGAAGACATCTTCTGCTGAAACGGTCATTGGCAATCTATCCGGAGGAAATCAACAGAAGGTGGTAATAGCCAAATGGATCGGCACTTCCCCTAAAGTTTTAATTATGGATGAACCGACCCGGGGCATAGATGTTGGTGCCAAACGTGAAATTTACGAATTGATGAATGAATTGACGGACCGAGGCATCGCCATCATCATGGTTTCATCAGAACTTCCGGAAATCATTGGAATGAGTGATAGAATCCTTGTGGTTCACGAAGGTGAGATTGCTGGGGAATTGTTAAAGCAGGAAGCGACGCAAGAAAAAATTATGGCATTGGCGACAGGAGGGAACTAGGATGAAACTTGAGGCTACAGGGAAAAGCGGGATTTGGCAAAAATTTGGTCCGTTACTCGCCCTGGTACTTTTATTTATCGTAATAACCGTTTTAAATCCATCATTCATGGAACCGAATAATATTTTGAATTTATTGCGT
The DNA here is from genome assembly GCF_044762675.1 of Peribacillus sp. NPDC096448. Lineage (NCBI taxonomy): Bacteria > Bacillati > Bacillota > Bacilli > Caryophanales > Bacillaceae > Peribacillus > Peribacillus sp. NPDC096448. Next base: position 22,086 of record NZ_JBIWEU010000008.1, read on the forward strand.
CAGACCTCCATTAATGCACTTATTGCATTTGGAATGACCTTTATCATATTGACAGGCGGCATCGACTTGTCCGTGGGTTCCATTTTAGCCCTATCCAGCGCTCTTATGGCTGGTATGATGGTCTCGGGAATAGATCCGATCTTAGCAATATTAGTTGGCGTTCTACTAGGTGCAATAATGGGTGTAATCAATGGGATTCTCGTTTCAAAGGGAAAAATGGCCCCTTTCATCGTGACACTGGCCACCATGACTATTTTCCGGGGATTAACGCTTGTTTATACGGATGGAAAGCCAATTACTGGAATTGGCGATTCTGAAATGTTCCAGATGCTTGGGAGAGGTTACTTCCTGGGACTGCCAGTACCGGCCGTTGTGATGGTCATCGCTTTCTTGATCCTATGGTTCCTGCTTCATAAAACATCCTTTGGCCGTAAAACATATGCCATTGGCGGAAATGAAAGGGCTTCCCGTATTTCGGGGATTAAAGTTGACCGAGTCAAAGTGGCCATATATGGTCTGGCCGGTACGATGGCGGCAATCGCTGGTGCCATCTTAACATCCCGTCTGAATTCGGCACAGCCGACGGCAGGGCAATCCTATGAAATGGATGCCATCGCAGCCGTGGTGCTGGGCGGAACGAGCCTTTCCGGCGGTAAAGGGCGGTTGTTCGGTACGCTGGTAGGTGTCCTTATCATAGGTACCTTGAATAACGGCATGAATTTACTTGGTGTATCCTCTTTCTACCAGCAAGTGGTAAAAGGTGCAGTTATATTAATCGCGGTCTTGCTTGACCGTAAAAAATCATAAGAAGAGGTGTAATCAATGAAAAAAATAGTATCGATCATCATGGTTCTTTCTTTAATGGTCTTGGCTGCCTGTTCAATGGATTCTGGTCTTAAAGATGATAAAAAAGAAAAGAAAGACTCCATGAAAGACGTGAAAGTCGGAGTCAGCATCTCTACTTTAAACAACCCATTCTTCGTTTCCTTAAAAGATGGTATTGAAAAAGAAGCAAAAGAAAAGGGCATGAAAGTCACAGTTGTAGACGCCCAAGATGATACGGCAAAACAGATCAGCGGAATTGAAGATTTAATTCTTCAAAAGGTTGATGTCCTTCTTGTGAATCCAACTGACTCTGCGGCAATATCTTCAGCGGTTCAATCAGCAAATGAAGCGGGCATTCCCGTTATCACGATTGACCGTTCTTCAGACGAAGGTGACATTGAAACGTTCATCGCTTCCGACAATGTGGCTGGCGGGGAAATGGCTGCAGAATATCTAGTTAAAGAGCTTGGCGAAAAAGCGAAAGTAGTGGAACTTGAAGGGGTATCCGGAGCATCCGCAACTCGTGAACGCGGGAAAGGTTTCCACAATATTGCGGACAAGCAGTTAGATGTCCTGACTAGCCAAACTGCGGAATTCGACCGGACAAAAGGGCTTAACGTAATGGAAAATATCCTGCAAGGAAATAAAGACATCCAAGCGGTGTTCGCCCATAACGATGAAATGGCACTAGGAGCCATTGAAGCAATCAAGGCGGCAGGTAAAGACATCATCGTCGTTGGTTTTGACGGAAATGATGATGCATTGAAAGCAGTCGAAAACGGTGAACTAAAAGCTACAATCGCCCAACAACCGGCACTTATCGGTGAAGAAGCGGTTAATGCGGCTGAAAAGATCTTAAAAGGCGACAAAGTGGATGACACAATATCCGTTCCATTGAAATTGGTCACCAAAGAGTGATTGTCTCCCAAAAAATGAGAGTGCCGGAAATTTTCCGGCACTCTTTTTGTAGTAAGAAAGAAATGTTTCGATCTCATTGATGTTATCTGAGTGTGGATATTCAGCTTGAATTGATATGAATAAGAGGGTATAGGTAAGTGAGTCCATTTTTTTAAGGCGGCCCCTTCTCGGAACCGCCCATTAAATCAACTGATTGCTAGAGTATACCTTGAGTCAGCATCGCATCCGCCACTTTAAGGAATCCGGCAATATTGGCCCCGACAACTAAGTTGCCAGGCGCACCATATGCTTCTGCAGCCTCTATACTGTTTTTATAGATGTTTTTCATGATCTCATGCAGCTTGGCATCGACTTCTTCGAAAGTCCAAGGCATTCTGGCACTGTTTTGGGCCATTTCAAGAGCAGACACGGCTACGCCACCTGCATTGGCTGCTTTTGCTGGTCCAAAAAGGATGCCATTATTAAGGAATACTTCAATGGCCTCAAGGGTTGAAGGCATATTAGCACCCTCACCGACTGCCTTCACATTATTTTTGATGAGTAATTTTGCTGCTTCTTCATCGATTTCATTTTGTGTGGCACAAGGCAGTGCGATGTCGCATGGTACAGACCAAATGCCGTAGCTTCCTTCATGATATACAGCTTCCGGGTGCGCATCGACATACTCGCTTAAACGCTTTCGTTCCACTTCTTTTAGGCGTCGAACTGTATCAAGATTCAGGCCATTTTCATCATATATGTAGCCATTGGAGTCACTGCATGCAACAACTTTAGCGCCTAGCTGTGTAGCTTTTTCAATGGCATAAATGGATACATTACCAGATCCGGAAATAACGACAGTGCTGCCATGGAATTGTAACCCTTTGTCTTTTAGCATTTCTTCGACAAAGTAAACCGTTCCATATCCAGTCGCTTCTGTACGGGCCAAGCTTCCGCCGTAACTTATGCCTTTACCGGTTAAAACACCGGCATGGTAGCTGCCTTGCATCTTTTTATACTGACCGAACAAGTAACCGATCTCCCTTGCACCGACTCCGATATCACCAGCCGGTACGTCTGTATCAGGGCCGATATAGCGAGATAGTTCCGACATGAAGCTTTGGCAAAAACGCATGATTTCCGCGTCCGATTTTCCTTTTGGATCGAAGTCCGACCCGCCTTTACCCCCACCGATCGGCTGGCCAGTAAGCGAGTTTTTAAAGATTTGTTCGAAACCAAGAAACTTTATGATGCTGGAATTGACAGTGGGGTGAAATCGTAGTCCGCCTTTGAATGGTCCGATTGCACTGTTGAATTGCACACGAAAACCACGGTTGACTTGAACATTTCCCAGGTCATCAACCCAAGAGACACGGAAGGTGATCATTCTTTCGGGTTCAACAAGCCTTTCCAATATCCCGCTTTTCATATAATCGGGATGTTTTGCAAAAACCGGGACCAATGATAGGAATATCTCCTTTACGGCTTGGTGGAATTCACTTTCGTTGGGGTTACGTTCCTTTACCTGTGCGTATACTTGACTTACGAACTCTCTGGCAACTTGCAATTCCTCGTGCTCGACTTCCTGTGAAGTGGTCATTGTTCTCTCTCCTTAAGATAAAGTCATAAAATATTAAATAGGGTAAGTCTATCGGTTTTTATATGATACTTTCATGGTATAATTTAAAAATGAAATAAACAATCTGAATATTAGATAAATAACATGCTGTTTTGATATGAAAGAGGGAGCTTAGATTGGAATTAAGGCAAATCGAATATTTCATTGAAGTGGCAAAGCGTGAACATATGACGGAAGCGGCAGTGGATTTGCATGTTGCCCAGTCTGCTGTCAGTCGCCAAATTTACAATTTAGAAGAAGAGCTGGGTGTGCCCTTATTTATCAGGGAAGGCCGAAAGATTAGATTGACGCCTATAGGACATACATTTTTAGCTCATATGGAACAAGCTATGGATATTATCGATCGTGCCAAGCGTGAGATGGCTGAAAGTCTGGATCCGGAAAAAGGGACAATCCGCATCGGTTTTCCCAGCAGTTTAGCTTCTTATATATTGCCAAGGGCCATTTCCGACTTCAGGGAAAGTTACCCGCAGGCGAAATTCACATTGAAACAAGGTTCATATCGCTACCTGATAGATTCTGTGATTAAAGGTAACATTAACATGGCCTTGATCGGTCCGCTGCCGGTGAATGAAAAGAAAATCAAAGGTGAAACGCTATTTATTGAGAACTTAGTTGCCCTTTTACCAGAAAGCCATCCTTTGGCCCTGAAGAAATCACTATCCTTGAATGAGCTTCAAGGAAATCCGTTCATCTTATCTCCAAAGGGTTATGTTTTAAGGGATCTCGTTATGAAAGCTTGCAAATTGCATGGCTTTGAACCGGAAGTGGCATTTGAAGGGAAAGATACTGATGCCATAAAAGGCCTGGTGGCAGCAGGTCTGGGTATAACCTTGATACCTGAGATTTCCTTGATTGATAGCTTGCCGCGTTTTACGGTTAAATTGCCGCTGGAGGAACCAGCTGTAACCAGGGCTGTAGGGGTCATCGTTCCGGCGGATAGGGAACTGATGCCAACGGAGAAATTGTTTTACCAATATTTGAAGGACACTTTTGCAAAATTGGAAGGTTTTCAAAAATAGGATGGGTATCTATAAGAAAAGCATAAATCCAGCTAGTGAGAGAATCCTTAATCGGGTTCTTTTTTTTGTCGCAAATGTACCGAAATGTCTCCATGTAGACATCCTTAAAAGGGGATAATTTATTTTGGAATAATAAATTATTAACTTTTATTTGATAGTAATGTTTTAAACCTTTATTTTTTGAAAGCGCTTTTATTTTATTAGAATAAAAATATCATTTACATTATCAGAAAATTCATGTTATTATACGAACAGACATTAACAGACATTTAAGTAGTAGTACGATATACTTAATAGGCTTTTTAAAAGAAGACCTTTATTTTTTTTTCGTTTTTCCTAAATTGAATATTCTGATAATTAATAAGGAGTGGAGATAGAGTGAGCAGGAAAGAATACATCAGCGATCGAATGTACAAGGCATCAACAGGGATAGCCAACGCTGTTTTGGTTACATTAGGGATCGGGTTATTGTTTGAATCCATAGGGGGATATTTAGGTTGGGAGGTCTTCCTGGCAATTGGCGGGGCCGCGAAGGTCTTGCTAGCACCAGCTTTAGGAGCAGGAATCGCATATCAGCTTGGAGGAAATTCATTAATTATCTTTAGCGCCATGGCTTCAAGTGCTGTTGGAGGTGCTGCCATTCACAAAACGGCTGAAGGTGCCTTCACGATTGTTACGGGTCAGCCACTAAGTGCTGTCTTGGCAGCGGTAATTGCAACATATATAGGTAAGCGCCTAATCGGCAAAACGAAGTTGGACATCATGGCCATCCCTATGGGTGCAGTTCTTGTCGGTGGAGTTTCGGGATATGGCCTGGCTCTTGTCACGACTCCGCTCCTAACATGGATAAGCAGTCAAACCACCGCTGCGGTCGAGGGTTCTCCCTTAATCGGTTCCATGGTCATAGCCTTGGTATGGAGCATTTTATTGATGACACCGGCGTCTTCCGCTGCACTGGCGATTGCCCTGCAATTGGATCCGGTTTCCAGTGCTGCAGCTCTAATCGGATGTACGGTTCAGTTTGTCGGGTTCACTGTCATGTCTTATAAAGATAATGATATGGGCGGGTTCTTGGCACAGATGGTCGTTACGCCAAAAGTTCAATTTCCTAACTTAATCAAAAAACCATTATATGTAGTTCCGCCTTTTGTGGCGGCAATCATCTGTGCGCCTATCGCTACCTTGGCATTCAATTTTCAAGTGCCGTATGAACTTGGCGGCATGGGGTTAAGTTCAATGATTGCCCCGATTGCCATCATAACCGGTCAGGGGTTATACACGTTCTTGGTTTATGTGGCAGTGGGTATGGTATTGCCAGCTGTGATCACCCTTGCCTTACATCGTGTATTGAAGATGATGGGTAAAGTTAAGCCAGGCGATCTCCATTTGGAAGTTTCATAATCAATGTTTTCTTGGAAACCAGCCAGGTTAAGGAACCGGGCTGGTTTTTATTTATAAGGGGATTAGGGTAAAATGGGGAGGAAAGCATTTGCAAAGATAGGATGATATAGATGGGAAAAGAAATAGATATAAAAGTGAAAGCTAAGTTCGTAAGTAAAATCAGCAAGGGTTTTCCCTTGATTGTTAAAGAGTCGATAGCCAATCTTAATGACCTTCAGGAAGAGGGGACCTTGGTGCGCTTGGTGGATGAGAACAACCGCTTTCTGGCAAAAGGATATTATGGTATACAGAATAAGGGCTATGGCTGGGTATTGACCCGAAGGGAGAATGAAAAGATCGATCAATCTTTCTTTAACGGCAAAATCCAGGCAGCATATGAATTCCGAAAGTCTTTTTTTGAAGATGGGGAGACTACAGCTTTCCGCTTGTTTAATGGGGAAGGTGATGGAATTGGCGGTTTAATCATTGATCATTATGATGGTCACTATGTCATTAGCTGGTATAGCAAAGGAATATATTCCTTTAAAGACTACATCATTAAAGCATTGCAGGAAACGGTCGAGGTCAAATCGATTTATCAGAAGAAACGCTTTGATACAAAAGGGCAGTACGTGGATGAAGACGATTTTGTCACGGGCGAACAGCCGGCATTTCCGCTTCTTGTAAAGGAAAATGGAGTCCATTTCGCTGTTTATCTGAATGATGGGGCAATGGTCGGTGTCTTCCTTGATCAACGCGATGTCAGAAGGAAAATCCGGGATGAATACGCAAAAGGGAAAACGGTGTTGAATATGTTCTCTTATACGGGGGCATTCTCCGTGTTTGCCGCTTTAGGCGGTGCTGCCAAAACAACGAGTGTCGACCTTGCGAATCGCAGTTTACCAAAGACGATCGAGCAGTTCAGTGTGAATGGCATAGATCCTGAAGCTCACAATATCGTGGTGATGGATGTTTTCAAGTATTTTAAATATGCGGTGAAGAAAGCTTTGAAATTTGAAATGGTCATCCTTGATCCGCCCAGCTTTGCCAAATCGAAGAAGTTTACTTTCAGTGCCGGAAAAGACTATACGAATTTATTGAAGGATACCATTTCCATTACGGAAGATAATGGGGTCATTATCGCCTCAACTAATTGCAGTACATTCGACATGAAAAAATTCAAGAATTTCATTGATGTTGCTTTCAAGGAAATGAATGGAAAGTATGAGATCATGGAACAATTCTCATTGCCGGCAGATTTTAAAACAATACCTGAGTATAAAGAAGGGAATTATTTAAAAGTAGTCTTCATCAAGAAGATTAAGGGATAAAAAAAGGCGTCCACAGTTCAAGCAGAACTGTGAATGCCTTTTTTATATTGAAAATGTTTCATGTGGAACGCTTGGCCATTAAATTCACTGGATAGTCCGTTCACTTTTCAAACCTTTCGATAAATGAAAGGAAGGTTTCCTGCGAATGCTGTAAGCGATGCAAAACTGGGCTGCATAGTAGGTAAGCATGATAAGTGGACCGGAATAGGCAACATCATCGATAAATTTGTTCCAAGATAAAATGGAGTCGGAAATTACAAACAGGACCCCGCCTATGATTGCGGCCGCATTTCCGGTCATGAATGCCGCCCAGCCCATGAGGGAGATGACCGTTACATAACAGGTCACAGGGATGATGAGGTTATGTTCACCTTTTTCGATTAACGAATGTACAATTTCACGGCCAATCCAAGTGGAGTAAATGCTAATCGGAAGAATCGTCGCAAATCGAATCCATGAAAAAGTCCACAGTCCAAGGAATGCCGAAATATAGAAAAGGTGGCCAATCAAGAAGGCGGAAAGCCCGATGACGAACCAGATCAACAGACCATCTCCAAGCATGCAAAAGAATAAACCAAGAAGGATCAAGGATTGGTAACGATCCCGTCTACCTACATTTGTGCGGGTGTAGAGCAAAATCAATAACATGGGGAGTACCTTGAACAGTATTTTGATGATTAAAGGCTCTTCAGGTATAAGGAAAATATATGATAGTCCCGTGATAAGGATTGCGGCAGGTAAGCATTTCATTAACATTCCATTCCCTCCTTCAATCTTTAATTCTATGTAAGGGGAAGGAACCCCTTGTCAATTAAAGAACTGTTTGAAAGAAAGTCGTGGAAATGAAAAAACTGGCTCCTGTTTTAACCAGGAGCCAGTCAGTTATAAGAATCATACGGCTGATTTTTCTTTAATGAATGCTTGTTTTAACCAGTTTTTCCCCTCAACAAGCCTTGTGACAAGCATGGCACAAACCGTGTTTCCTGTTGAGTTAAGCAGTGTAGCGGGAGCATCGATGATCGTGGATATAACGGCAATGATAGGCAGGACTTCAACAGGGAAGCCGAATACGCTAAGAATCAACATTTCCCCAATCATGCCGCCCCCAGGAATGGCACCCATAACGGCTCCAACCAAAAAGGCAACAGCAAGTATACTTAAAATGCTTGAAATGCTTGTCATATCCTTTCCAAATAAGCTGAATAGGAAAACGATTTTCAATACACCGCCGAATACCGAACCATCTTTATGAGTGTTGGCTCCGAGTGGGATAACAGTCTCCGCTATATCCTTAGGCACGCCCATTTTCTTGACTGATTCCAGATTGACTGGAATGGACGCGGCACTTGAACAAGTTGCGATGGCTGTAATGGATGGTGTCAGGGCATTTTTCCAAAAAAGTTTAACTCCATCTTTCCCGCCTGCGATGAAGGCATACAAAGTGAAGAAGCCGAAATAATAAATCAAGGCCAAGACTAGATATAGAATGAAAGTGCGGGCATAGCCTTCTAAAATCTGCGGTCCAAGCTGCCCGATAATCGCTGCAAAATAAGCACCAAGTCCTATTGGAGCATAGTACATGACGATTTTGACGACCTTCATCATGACAGCTGTACCCGCTGTCAAAAACTCGGTAATCGGTCTTGCTTTCTCACCGACCAGTGCAGTGGAAAGTCCGATTAATACTGAGAAAACGATTAGCTGAAGCATATTGCTTCTGGAGAACAGTTCTGGGAAATCGGAAACGGTTACAGTGTTGACCAGTTGACTGAAGAAAGAAACTTCTTCGATGGTCTCTTCAGGGGAACTGTTTTCCATCAGTTCTTTAATGGCTGTCGTATCTGTGCCTTCCAAAGGATTGACGATGGTTGTCCCAATAAATCCAATGACGGCAGCTAAAGCGGCTGTTGTCAGGAAAACGAGAACGATGCTTCCCATGATTTTTCCGAGTCGCTTCATTCCGCTCATATTGGCAATCGCTGAAGCAATGCTGAAAAATACCAATGGGACGATGATCGTGAACATCAGATTTAAGAATAAGTCCCCTAGCGGCTGTATGACCGATGTTTTCTCCCCGAAAACCACGCCCGCTATCCCACCGATAATAATCGCAGTGAGCAGTATTAAAGAGGATCGATAGTTTTTGATAAAGCTCTTCATTTAAATTCCGTCCTTTCAGGATGAAGATATCAATAAAAATATACTTCATTATCAACTCTAAAATCAGGTTTGACAATATTTTTTTATAGGAAGGAATGTTAAAAGAATAAATGCAATAAATAATAATGGAGAATGGATGGCGAAATATCGAGAAGGAGGGGTAGGATGGCATTTGTTGAGGTGGAAGAAGGCGTTCGATTGTTTTATGAAGAAAAGGGCCAGGGGAGACCGATTATTTTTATCCATGGTGTGTGGATGAGCAGTCGGTTCTTTAAAAGGCAGCTGCCGTACTTTTCAGAAAAATATAGAACGATCTTACTTGATTTAAGAAGTCATGGCCAGTCAAATCATGTTCATTACGGAAATACGGTCTCCATTTATGCAAAAGATCTTCATGCGTTCATAGGTGAACTGGGATTAAAGGATGTCATACTTGTTGGCTGGTCGATGGGGGCATTTGTCGTTTGGGATTATCTTAAGCAATTCGGTGAGGGAAATATTCATTCAACTGTGATCGTCGATGAATTGGCCTCTGATTTCAAGTGGCCCGATTTTAATATCGGTGCATTTGATATGAACACGTTGATTGCCTTCATGACCGAAATTCAAACGAATCGTTCCCCATTTTTGCAAGGATTCCTTGCTTCCATGTTCAACAATGAATTATCTGCAGAGGATGCAAGCTGGATGCTTGGGGAAGTGACCAAAATGCCGGAATCCATTGCTAGCAGCATTCTATTTGACCAATCGATTGTGGACTATCGAGACTTCTTGCCAGCAATCAATGTTCCCACACTTCTCTGTTTTGGAAGGCATGAAAAAGTCATTCCTGTAGCAGCAGGGGAACATTTGCATAAAAACATTCCGAATTCAGAACTAGTAATCTTTGAAGATAGTTGCCATTGTCCGTTCATGGAAGAAAGCGATTTGTTTAATGAAACCGTGGATTGCTTCATTCAAAAGGGATTATAGTCGTACAGATGGGAAAAAGGGGATGCTGGGTTCCTGCCCGCGTTCCTTTTAATTATGATCATGAATGTATTTTTTCTGCTAACTAAATGGTTTCGGCAGGAAATAAGGGGAATAATGGTATTAAGGAGATAGTAGTGAAGGTTAATGGAATTGTTAAATTAAATAGGTAATATTTTTATATCCTTTTCACAGGAATTGGGCTATTATGAGGTGGATTTAAATTGTGTGATCGTTTATTTGTGATTGAGAGAAACTCATGCAGGAAGTAATGGAGAGGATAAAATGGATGATCGTTTACCATACAATGAAATTATAGATGTATGTTTACTTGCGGGGAAAATCATGCTTCAGAACGGAGCGGAAACCTCACGGGTGGAAGATACGATGGTTAGAATCGCTGCAGCGTTTGGGTGCGGTGAATCACACAGTTTTTCGACCCCTACTGGAATTATTTTTTCGCTGGATGGCATGCACCCAGCTTCAAAATTGATCCGAGTTTCCCAACGATCTACAGATTTACATAAGGTAACGCTGGTTAACAGTATATCCCGAAGGATTTCCAGCAAGGAAATGACACCGGAGGAAGCATATTTACGGTTAAAACAAATCGAAAAGGCTGGGATGGGGTATCCCATGTGGGTACAGGTTTTTGCTGCATTCATAGCGAGCGGCTGCTTTTTAATCATGTTCCAAGGAGAGTGGAGTGATTTCCTCTGGTCCTGTATAGCTGGAGCAATGGGATTCTCATGCCTGCTTTATTTGCACTGGTTACTGGAAGTTCGTTTTTTTGCTGAATTCATCGCCTCTTTAGTCGTAGGATTGGTAGCTATGTTCTTTGTCCAGATTGGAGTGGGGAGTAATTTGGACACGATAATCATCGGAGCGGTGATGCCGCTTGTGCCAGGGCTGTTAATTACGAATGCAGCCAGGGATTTAATTGCAGGGCATTTGGTTTCGGGTCTATCCAAGGGTGCGGATGCAGGGTTGACTGCTCTAGCCATTGGGGCAGGAATATCGGCCGCGTTTGTTTTCTTATGATTTTAGGGGAGGAAGAATGATGATTGCACAGCTTATTACAAGTTTCATTGCCTCAGCCGCCTTTGGACTCATCTTCAATGTACCAAAAAATTCATTGTTTCAATGTGGTTTCGTAGGGATGTTGGGGTGGATCTTATACTTTGCTCTGGTTGAAAATGAGATAAACAGCATCATTGCAACATTAGCGGCTGCATTTATCGTTGCGGTCATCAGCCAGTATTTTGCTAAAAGGTATAAAACGCCGATCACGATTTTCAATGTATCGGGAATCATTCCCCTCGTGCCTGGAGGTCTATCGTATGACGCGATGAAGCATTTTGTCGGAAATGATTTTTATGTCGCCGTTCAGCTGGCAGCCAAGGTCTTCATGCTGGCTGGTGCCATTGCGATGGGGCTGATCTTTGCAGAAGTCATGAACCAGTTAGTAACTAAGTACAATAGAAGGAAGTTAAGATTGAGAAGTTAGCGGGAATCTTCCTGATGAATATGTTTCGAAAAAAGAGAAAGGAGAGCAGGCCGAAACCTGATCTCCTTTCTCTTTTTAATATTTTAAAATAATAATGAATTCAGCCTATATAGGATCTTTCATCCCAGTGTTGGCAGTAACCAAAATTTCGTCGAATTTTTTGGCATCAGCTTTCTTGCTTGACAGAAGTGTCCCAACGATGGCTGCGATAAAACCAACTGGGATGGAGATGATGCCTGGGTTGGCTAGTGGGAATAATGGCTCCCCAACGAATATTGCCGCTCCCTCCACCGGTGACCAGACATTGGGACTTAGGAATACGAGCAATAATGAACTGACCAGTCCAACTAACATGCCCGTGACAGCCCCAGCCGTGTTAAAACGTTTCCAGAATACGGTGAAGACAATGATGGGCAGATTGGCACTGGCAGCGACGGCAAAGGCAAGTGAAACAAGGAAGGCGACATTCATGTTTTGGGCAAATAAGGCAAGGATGATGGAGAGGACGGATACTCCGATAGATGCCCAACGAGCAGCAACGACTTGTTCCTTGTCGGTGGCTTGACCTTTCCGGATGATGTGGCCATAGAAATCATGGGCAAAAGCAGATGCTGCCGATAGGACGAGACCTGCCACAACCGCTAAAATGGTAGCGAAAGCAACTGCAGAGACAAAGGCGAACAGGAAGTCACCCCCAATGGCTTCGGCAAGCAGCGGAGCAGCCATATTGCCGGCCGCATTAGCGGCAATGATTTTGTCGTATCCAACAAAGGCTGCCGCTCCAAAGCCGAGGAAAATGGTCATTATATAAAAGATGCCAATGATCCAAGTGGCATATACCACTGACTTTCTGGCTGTGATGGCGTCTTTCACCGTAAAGAAACGGATGAGAATGTGAGGTAGTCCAGCCGTACCGAGTACAAGCGCTAAATTAAGGGATAGAGTATCCAAAGGATCCTTGAATTTGTTTCCGGGGTTAAGGAAATCCCCGCCCAAAGGAGTGGCTGTTTTCATCTGCCTGAACATCTCGATCACGCTAAAGTCGAATTTCGCCAACACGATGATGGAGATGATGAATGTACCTGCCATCAATAAAACAGCTTTAACGATTTGGACCCAACTTGTGGCCGTCATACCGCCAAATACGACGTATACGGTCATTAAAATACCTACAATGATGACGGAGTATAAATAATCAATTCCAAGTAAGAGTTTTATAAGGGCACCTGCACCGACTAATTGGGCGATCATATAAAAGGTTGAAATCGAAATGGTGTTAAGGGCAGCAACCCCGCGTACTTTCTTTTCATTGAAACGGGCAGCGATCATGTCCGCCAATGTATACTTGCCAAGGTTACGAAGCGGTTCGGCCACGATATAAAGTACGACCAGATACGCAACCAGGAAACCTATGCTATAGAAAAAACCATCAAATCCAGAGAGTGCGACCATGCCGGCTATTCCCAAAAATGAGGCGGCGGACATATAATCTCCCGCAATGGCCCAGCCATTCTGCCATCCAGTAAGGCTGCTGTCTGCCGTATAAAAGTCCGCGGTCGTTTTGGTGCGCCGTGAAGCAAAATAAGTAATGACCAATGTTAACCCGACAATCATTAGAAATAATATAAAAGCAAGTATATTCATGGTATATTCACCTTTATCCTTTCGCTTCTTTAACGATTTTTTCTACTAATTGGTCAAATGTCGCAGCTTTTCTGGAATAGAGGATGCATAAGGTCCAGGTCATGATAAATTGAGCGAAGGCAAAAACCCAGGCCCAACTGATTGCCCCGAAAGCATAGGAGTTAAGAACTTTAGAATAGGAAGTTAGTATGGGTAAGGTGAAATAAAAGACCATGAAAAAGATGGATAGTGGGACGATGAAATTGCGTTTTTTCCTTAGGAGTTCTTGAAATGATTGTGATTGGACGATCTTGGTGTAGTCCGCGGAAGCGCTTACCTTGGTTTCCTTAGCGATTGAATCGTTTGATGCCAAGTTGGTTCCCCCTTCATTACTATTGTTTTGGTTTTCATTACCAATTTTTCTGATAACAGTATCAGTATATATTTTTCAGAATATATTGTAAATTTAAAAACCTAAAATAAAACTTTTTTCGTTCGACATAGTGTTAATTATTTAGAGAGAGAAATGGGTGAAAAGCAAAAGTAAAGGGAGACATCAACGAACGACTATGAAATCAAAACCGACGACCATTAAGGAAAAGTTAAGCTTCTTTCACGATACTGGTTTCAACGAAGGAAATCTGAAAGGAGAAAAGTGATGAAAAAGTTGATAATGATAGGTACGGTTTTAGTGCTGGCGATTGGGGGATGCGTTTGGTTTTTCATGAAGGACAATGCTGAGCCTGTAATTGCGAAATCGGTGACGGCTACAGTTGAAAAGGGAGATCTTGAAGTTCAAATAAGCGGTTCCGGATCGGTCGCCGCAATCAATAGTGAGGACATTACTTCTTCCGTAACGGGTGAAGTGGACGAAGTCCTTGTAGAGAAGAATGAATTGGTTGAGAAAGGTGATGAACTTATTACCTTCACGGATGGAAGTGACCCGATAACGGCCCCATTCGATGGTACCGTTACAACAATGGATGTTGAAGAAGGAGATCGTGTATCAAGCAGTGAAGTGTTGGCACATGTTACGGATTATAAAAAATTGAAAACCACGATCAGTGTTGATGAATTGGATGTTCCAAGTGTTAAAAAAGGACAAACGGTTGAAATTAAAGCCAGTGCTTTTGAAGATGAAACGTTTACGGGGGAAGTGACTAGTGTGGCAAAGGAAGGTACATATGAGAATGGAGTTTCTTCGTTCGATGTCACTATCAAAATTGACAAACCCGGCGATATGAAAATTGGGATGTCGACTGAGGTGAGCATTTTGACGAATAGTGTAAAAGATGCTTTATATGTTCCGATTGAAGCAGTCCAAATCGACGGTGAAGAGAAATATGTGAATATACAACAATCCGGTACAACTGAAGGAGCTGCCAGTACAAAGACAAAGACAGTGGTTGAGACTGGAATCAGCAACGATAGGTATATTGAAATAACTTCGGGTCTTGAAGAGGGACAGTTTGTTTCCTTGCCTATCACCATCAATGAAAGCTCCACTGGCAGCGGCGGCGAAGGAATGAGGGGAGGCCAAGGAGGCGAGATAAGAATGCAGGGCGGCAGCGGAATGCCAAGCGGCGGGATGCCAAGTGGCAAGGGAGGTCAGTAAAATGGCGAAACCCATCATAAAAATCAAGAACATGTCTAAATCATATGAATTAGGCGGTGAAACGGTTAAGGCCCTTCAAGATGTCTGTCTTACAATCGATAAAGGCGATTTCATTTCGATCATCGGTCCTTCTGGGTCAGGGAAATCGACGTTCATGAATATGATTGGCTGCCTTGACAAGCCTGAAATAGGTGAATATCTTCTTGATGGTAAAGAAGTGGAAAAGATGAAGGATAATGAGTTAGCTGCCATTCGTAATATTAAAATAGGATTTATCTTTCAAAATTTCAACCTGTTAGCAAAACTGACAGCGTTGGAGAATGTCGAACTTCCCCTGGTTTATAGAGGGGCAAGCGTGAAGGAAAGAAGAGAAGTGGCCAATGCGTGCCTTGATATGGTGGGCCTTGGTGACCGGAAGAATCATCTGCCGACCCAACTGTCGGGCGGTCAGCAGCAAAGAGTTGCGATTGCAAGGGCACTTGCCGGTAATCCTCCCGTTTTATTGGCGGATGAGCCGACGGGGGCGCTGGATAGTAAAACGAGTAAAGAAGTGCTGGGTATGCTGAAAGAATTGAACGGAAAGGGACAAACAATCATTCTTATCACCCATGACTTGGAAGTGGCTAAAGAAGCGACTCGTGTCGTCCGGATACAGGATGGTCAGCTATTTGAAAACGGAGGTGATTGGATTGAACCTGAGCGAATCCATGAAGATGGCTATACGCAGTATCAAAACCAATAAAATCAGGGCATTTTTAACCATGCTTGGGATCATAATTGGAGTTGCCTCCGTAATCGTCCTGGTTTCGATTGGGCAGGGTTCCTCACAGTCCGTTCAGGATGAGATCAATAGCCTGGGAACGAACTTGATAACGGTAAGTGTCACGGATACCGACTCCGTGGAGCTGACGGAGGATACAATTGAACAGTTTAAAGAGCTGAGTGGGATATCGGAAGTGGCGCCTGTGGTCACCGGACGCGTTTATGCAAAAAATGGAGAAGCTACGGCACAGGTTTCAATGACCGGTGCAACTTCATCCTACTTATCAGTTAGGGATCTGGAGCTCAGTCAAGGCCGGTTTTTGACGGATATGGAAACGGAATTACGCTCCAAGGTCGTTGTCCTGGGGTCGGATACAGCCAACACGCTTTTTGAAAATCAAAAAGCCGTGGACCAGAACGTGCTTATCGGCGGTGTTTCCTATCGTGTGATCGGTGTGCTTAAATCGGTAGGCACTTCAATGGGATCGAGCGGGGATGATGTAATCATTGCCCCGATCACCACTGCCGAAAGGGCTACAGGCAGTACGACAATCGGAACCGTCTATTTAAAAGCGGAGAACGAGAATATCATGGATAGGGCGATGTACCAGGTACAAGGGACGATGACCACATCATTCCCGGAACAGAGTGATAACTATTCGGTGTCCAATCAAGAAGATCTGATGGATACAATGAGCTCCGTGTCGGATACGTTCACACTCATGCTTGGCGGGATTGCCAGTATTTCGTTACTGGTTGGCGGAATCGGGATCATGAATATCATGCTGGTTTCCGTCTCAGAGAGGACGAAGGAAATCGGGATCAGAAAAGCAATTGGGGGAAATCGGAAATCGATTCTTCTTCAGTTTTTAATTGAAGCGATGGTCCTGAGCTGCTTCGGGGGATTGATGGGAGTTGGAATTGGCTTGGGAATCGCAAAATTGATTTCAGTTTTTTCAAGTTTAACGATTAGTTATTCATGGTCGGTAACACTGTTTGCCTTCTTATTCTCCATTTTAATCGGGATAATGTTTGGCGTATTTCCTGCCAATAAGGCATCCAGGTTAAATCCAATCCAAGCACTGCGTCACGAATGAACATTCAATTTGAAGAAAGCAGGCGATTAAAAAGCCCGCTTTCTTTTGCATATGAAAAAGGATAAAATCAACATATATATCACATTTCAGGCGGTTGGGAGGTATCCTGCATGAAGGTTTTGGTGGTAGAAGATAATCTTTCATTATTAGAATCGATCCGACAGATTTTGACGGATGAATATGAAGTGGATACAGCGGATAATGGGGAAGATGGGCTATTCATGGCTCAACAAAGTATTTACGATATCATCATTTTGGATGTAATGCTTCCGGGAATCGATGGATTTGAAATCGTACGGAAAATCAGGGAAGCAAAAATAGATACAAGTGTTTTGTTTTTGACGGCAAAGGATGGACTTGAGGATCGTGTCAGGGGATTGGAAATGGGTGGCGATGATTATTTGGTCAAGCCGTTCCAGGCACCGGAACTTAAGGCGAGGATTCGTGCCCTGCTTCGAAGGAGTGGAATTATATCGCTTGCGCAGCATGTGAAATACCGTAATATTGAACTATTGGAAAAAGAAAAGGATATTTTGGTTGATGGAAAGGTCATTAAAATGACCTTGAAACAGTTTGAATTACTGGAATACCTAATTCAAAATAATGGGAAAATATTGACCCGTGAGCAGATTTTCGACCGCATTTGGGGGTTTGATTCAGATACGACGATTGCTATTGTGGAAGTGTTCATCCATCATCTTAGGAAAAAATTGGAACCTTTCGATTATCATAAAGATATTCAAACCGTTCGGGGTATTGGTTATATGCTAAAACAACCATAAGGGGATCATCATGTTCCAAAAAACACGGCTTCAACTAACATTATTGAATTCGATCGTCTTCATTGTCTTAATAGCCATATTAAGCAGAACGATTTATTTCTATACGGAAGACCAGATCTATAAGGATGTCAATGATTCACTTATAAAGGATTACAGGAGTTTCAATAATGGCGGCATGCCGGGCGGACGTCCGCAAGGTGAGTTTCTCTTAGGACCGGGGCCGAGCGTCATCGTTTGGGGACCGGATGAAACGATCATTGAGCCAAGACTGAGTGTAGACCATTTTTTTAAGGTCAATGAACAACAATTTTTCCCTGAAACTTTTGATGAGATTGAAGAAATCTCGGTGAATGGATACACGTATCGGGCCCTTTCCACCCAGGTCGATACGGAGTATGGAGAGATGACGGTACAATTCATCAGGAATGTGGATACAGAAAAGGAAATGCTCGATCGCTTGCTGCTCATTTTGTTTGTTGGTGGAGGAATTGGAAGTTTGGTGGCGGTAGGCGCAGGCTATCTTCTGGCAGGACGGGCCCTGATCCCAATCAAGAAATCCTGGGATCAGCAGCAGCAGTTTGTCTCGGATGCTTCGCATGAAATTCGAACGCCGCTTGCTGTCATTCAATCACGGGCTGATTTGCTATTTCAATCACCGAACGCGACCATCGAGGAAAAAGCCGTTGATATATCCATCATTTCGAAAGAGGTCCGGCGATTGAATAAGCTTGTTAACGGACTTTTGACCTTGACCAGAACGGATTCGAATCAAATGGAGGTCAAGAAATCGAACTTTTTCCTTGATGACTTACTAATCGATATTGTGGAACAGTATACGGATATAGCTTCGTTTCAAGAGAAATCAATCATTAGCCACGCCCCTGAACAGGTAGTGTTTCATGGGGATAAAGAGAGAATTCATCAGCTATTGGTGATCTTGGTCGATAATGCCATGAAATTTACCGAGGAAGGCGGGGAGATTACCCTATCCTGCATCAAGAATGCTTCATCCATCATCCTTACTGTAGAGGATAATGGAAAAGGCATTCCGCAGGAAGAACTCCCCTTGATTTTTAACCGTTTTTATCAAGTGGAGCAATCCCGTTCGGCAAATGAAGGCTCCGGCTTAGGTCTATCCATAGCCAAATGGATTGTAAACACACATCAAGGGAACATCAAGGTTACAAGTGAACAGAATGAACGGACCCGTTTTGAAATCACTTTTCCGAGAAATCAAAGGAAAAATTAGTACCATCCAATACGAAAAAGACCCTTAATTCTTCCTTGCTGCTTAAGGAAAAATTAAGGGTCTTTTTAGATAATCATCTTACATTAACTTTCGGAGGAGAAAACCATTGATGAAAAGACTTGGTAAGATCCACTTTTTAGTTGGAATGTTGGCTTCGGTGCTCTTAATGGCCCAAGCAGTCATCGGGATCATGATGTATGTGGAGGGCAGCGGAAATGAACCCATGAATCGACAGGCGGCGATGGGCCAGCCTGCCGACCGCAACACTACAGAATCGGCTAATGGCAGTACGGCGACAGATGATCCATCTTCGGAAACGGCAACTAATGATATGCAGGGCACTCCACAAGGGGGGCCTAATGGTTCCGGGACTCCAGGAGAAATGCCAAGCGGGGGCGGTTTCCAAGGCATAGACTCTTTTGCAGGGAAATTCATCGACTTTTATCAAGGTGCAGGTGGCTTGGCCGCATCCATCATCATCTTTGTAATTGGAGGTGCTGGATTAGCGACAACGGTGATATCCAGAAAAAAGCTGCCTGAATAGTCGATATTATTTGGGGAAGAGAAGGTTCCTTTAGAAGGGGAGCCTTCTTTTTTTATTCACGAAACCCATTATTGTCACTAATTGTTATTTTAAAAAGTGAAATAATAATTGCACTTAAAAAAATATTAGTTTAATATAGACTTCTGGAGAGGTACGTACATGTATTTTGGATGAAAGAGAAAACGTTTGCATAAATTTTTTGAGGGTATCCTACTATTAATGCACGAACATTAAATTCACCCTTAGTGGAGGCAGAATATATGAAATTTCTGATTGCAATTATAGGACTGCTTATTGTTTTTGGACTAGCTATCTTAGTCAGCAGTGACCGGAAGAAAGTTAAAATTAAACCGATCATCCTCATGGTGGTCATTCAGCTTGTTTTAACTTATTTATTATTAAACACGAAGTTTGGCTTAGTGATCATCAATTCGATTGCCGATGGTTTCGGAAAACTTTTAGAATGGGCAAATGAAGGGATCACCTTCGTATTTGGCGGGATTGTAAACGAAGGAGCATCGCCCTTCTTTTTAAATGTCCTTCTTCCTATCGTCTTCATCTCAGCATTAATCGGGATTTTACAGCACTTCAAGATCCTTCCGTTCATCATGAAGTGGATTGGATTCGTTCTAAGTAAGGTGAATGGGATGGGTAAATTGGAATCTTACAATGCGGTTGCATCAGCAATAGTAGGCCAATCCGAGGTTTTCATAACCTTGAAAAAACAACTCGGCGCCATTCCGCCATCTCGCATGTATACGCTTTGTGCATCAGCCATGTCAACTGTATCGATGTCGATTGTCGGTGCATATATGACGATGATTGAACCAAAGTACGTTGTGACGGCAATTGTTATTAACATGTTCGGTGGATTTATCATCGCATCCATCATCAATCCTTATACCGTAACGGATGAAGAGGATATTCTCCCTGTTGAAGAAGGGGCAGAGAAGCAGTCTTTCTTCGAAATGCTTGGGGAATATATCATGGATGGGTTCAAGGTTGCTATCACTGTAGCAGCGATGTTAATTGGTTTCGTTGCTTTAATCGCAGGGATCAACAGCGTATTCGACATGCTCTTCGGCATCAGCTTCCAAGACATCATGGGGTATATCTTTGCACCGTTTGCCTTTATCATGGGTATACCGATTTCAGAAACCGTGACTGCTGGCGGAATCATGGCGACGAAACTGGTAACCAATGAATTCGTTGCCATGCTAAGCTTAGGGGAAGCATCAGCAGCCTTGAGCGAAAGGACGATAGGGATCGTTTCGGTTTTCTTGGTTTCATTCGCTAATTTCTCATCAATTGGAATCATTGCCGGTGCAGTCAAAGGACTTCATGAAAAACAGGGAAATGTTGTAGCCCGTTTCGGCTTGAAGCTGCTATACGGTGCGACTCTTGTCAGCATCCTATCAGCGATCATTGTAAGTGTGATACTTTAAATAACGGATCTAACACAAAAAGGCACTTGGGGTTACTCCCAAGTGCCTCTTTTATATTTGTTACGAAAAGATAGCATTTTTGAATTTGAAGGTGTTTGGCCTGCTGGTATATAATACATAAAATGACAGGCGTGAAAGGGGAGTTTTAGGATGACGATGGATGGAAAAGAAACAGCTATCTTTGCAGGAGGCTGCTTTTGGTGCATGGTTGCCCCCTTTGATGAAATGGATGGAATCATTTCAGTGACATCAGGTTATACAGGCGGTAAATTTGCCGCTCCTAGTTATAAACAAGTGATTACCGGTGCGACTGATCATGTTGAAGCGGTTCAAGTGGTATTCGATCCATCAATCATTTCCTATAAAACATTATTAGATATATTCTGGCGCCAAATCGATCCTACGGATGACGATGGACAGTTCTCGGATAGGGGAAAGCAATACAATGCAGCCATTTTCTATCTTAATGAACGTCAGAAACAGGAGGCAGAACAATCGAAGGAAGATTTAATGATGAGCGGGCGGTTTAAGAAACCTATTGTTACGGGTATTCTACCCTCGGGGGAATTTTACGATGCTGAGGAATATCATCAAGCATTCTATCGGAAAAATCAATTTCGCTATGCATTGTATCGTAAAGGCTCAGGACGGGATGCTTTCATTAAAGAAAATTGGCCTAAGGATAATGCACACCTTAGAAAGACCTTAACGGAGAGCCAGTTTCATGTCACCCAGGAAAATGGCACGGAGCCGCCTTTCGATAATGCCTATTGGGACCATTTTGAAGAAGGCATTTATGTGGATGTCGTTTCTGGGGAGCCTCTATTCAGTTCGCGGGATAAGTATGATAGCGGTTGTGGGTGGCCAAGCTTCACGAAGCCCATCATGTCGGCAAGTGTCAATGAAAAAATGGATCTCAGCCACCGAATGACCCGGACCGAGGTACGCAGCAGGGACGCCGATTCACACCTTGGACATGTTTTTCCTGATGGCCCAAGTCCTAAAGGCACGAGATATTGCATAAACTCTTCAGCCCTTCGATTCATTCCTAGAAATGAAATGGAAAAAGCGGGATATGGAGATTTATTAATTCTATTTAAAATGAAATAACTAGTGAGATAGGGGAACTCAAATGGATACCATAGATGAAAGATTATATCGATATATCCTTGATAACTCATCCAAGATTACGGAAAACTGGCTGGCTTTAAGGGAGAAGCAGTCTGGCTCCATCTATTCAATGGATTCTGATGAAGAAATCGAAAAGCTGCTTAGGGAACAGAATACATTGACCATCAAGACAGTGACAAGTGCTTTACTTGAAGATAAAACTGCCTTTATTGAAACGATGGAGCAGTGGGCCGCACTTGTTGCGAAGAGCAGGGTTGAATCGGACACACCCATTTACGAAGTGTTGGAAGCGCTTAATAAGGTACGGGAAACATATTGGGGATTCATCACTGAGTATATGCTCATGGATACGAAGATAACTAAAGAAATAATCATCCGGTGGAGCCGGCTTATTAATCGTGCCTTCGATCAATTGAACCGTGAGTTCACTGAGCAGTATTACCTTTTGACAAAAGAACGTTTGTCAGCTCAGCAGGAGCTGATTAATGAACTGGGCGCACCTGTCATTCCCATTGTTGATGCCATTGCGGTATTACCGTTAATCGGTGAAATCGATACCTATCGGGCAAAGGAAATTTTGAATGGGACTCCAAGCAAATGCATTAGCAAAAATATCACACACTTATTTATCGATTTATCGGGAGTCTCCCTTTTGGATACGATGGTTGCCCAACAGATCTATCAATTGATAAGTACCCTGAACCTGTTAGGCATTCAATCGACCATTTCCGGGATTCGTCCTGAAGTGGCCCAGACATCGATTCAGTTAGGTCTAGATTTTAATCAGGTTTCGACACATAGTACTCTTAAACAGGCCCTTTCCAAGCAAGGGATCAAACTTTACAAAAATAATGATATAAGGGTGCAGAAAATGAAAAAGAACCAGATCCGCTAGGAATCTGGTTCTTTTTCGTGATTCTATAACTTGAATGAACTTTTCAACCCGACGATTTGGTTGAAGACCAAGTGATCGGCCGCAGTGAGCTTTGAATCAACATTATAATAGCCATGCCTGAAGAATTGGAATTTATCCTGAGGCTTAACATCTTTCATGTTAGGCTCGACAAACCCTTGTAAAATTTCTATTGAATCAGGGTTTACCCGGTCCAAGAATGATTTTTCTTCCTCTTCATCATTTTCCTCATCCAAGATTAGAGGCTGATAGTTGCGGAATTCTGCTGAAACGGCTTGTGAAGCTTCGACCCAGTGCAATGTACCTTTCACTTTACGGCCAGTGAAGCCCGATCCGCTTTTCGTTTCAATATCGTATGTGCAGCGAAGTTCAATGACATTACCGGCTTCGTCTTTTATCACTTCTTCACATTTAATGAAATAAGCATGTTTCAAACGGACTTCATTGCCCGGGAAAAGTCGGAAATACTTTTTCGGCGGGTTTTCCATGAAATCGTCCTGTTCGATATATATTTCACGTGAAAACGGGATTTGGCGTGTACCCATTTCCGGAACTTCCGGATTGACCTCAGCATCCAGCCACTCTATCTCGCCTTCCGGATAGTTGGTGATGACCACTTTAAGCGGGTTCAGGATAGCCATAGTCCTTGGAGCCTTCAGCTTTAAGTCTTCGCGTACGAAGTGATCAAGCATTTGAGAATCTACGACACCGCTTGTTTTGGCGACACCTATCTCTTGGCAGAATGCACGAATAGCTTCGGGTGTATACCCGCGTCTCCGCAAGCCTGAAACAGTAGGCATCCGCGGGTCGTCCCAGCCGTCCACGAAGCCCTCATCGACAAGCTGTTTCAGTTTTCGCTTGCTCATTACTGTATTGGTCAGGTTAAGACGGCCAAATTCATATTGTTTTGGTTTGCTTTCCATTTCACAATTCTCAACGATCCAGTCATAAAGAGGGCGTTGATCTTCGAACTCAAGCGTACAAATGGAATGTGTGACTCCCTCGATGGCATCTTCAATTGGGTGGGCAAAGGCATACATTGGGTAGATGCACCATTTGTTGCCGGTATTATGGTGTTCAGTATGGGAAATACGGTATATGACGGGATCACGCAAATTAATGTTAGGTGAGCTCATATCGATTTTTGCACGCAATACTTTTGCGCCGTTTTCGAATTCACCGCTGCGCATCTTTTCAAATAGTTCAAGATTCTCCTCGACGGTTCTATTGCGGTAGGGGCTGTCTTTCCCCGGCTCTGTCAGCGTTCCGCGATATTCACGGATTTGGTCGGCATTAAGGTCGTCCACATATGCCAGTCCTTTATTGATGAGCAGCACAGCTCTTTTATACATTTCATCAAAATAGTCGGAAGCGAAGAAAAGGTTATCCCAGTCGTAACCGAGCCATTTTACATCTTCCTTAATGGAGTTGACAAACTCAATATCCTCTTTCAATGGATTCGTATCATCGAAACGAAGGTTGGTTTTCCCATTGAAATCATCAGCCACCCCAAAATTCAAAATGATTGATTTGGCATGCCCGATATGTAAATATCCGTTCGGCTCAGGAGGGAAGCGGGTGATGACATGATCATGTTTTCCGGACTCTAGGTCATCTTTTATAATATTTTTAATAAAATTCGAAGAGTTATTTTCCAACTGAATTCGACCTCTTTCATTTATATACTTCTTTTAATTTTACCTGTATATATACCATAAATACAGATATTTTTCCATGTTCGAGCCGGAATCAGGATTTATCTGAAACAATTCATCAAGTATTTAGTTTGTACAATCAGAGCGGGAAATATCCCTGAAACTTTGATCATGTAATTTAGGGAACTACCTAACTGGATAGTAAAGAAACCAATAAATCCTTTATCATTCAAAAAAAGCAATACAGGAATTCACGCCTGTATTGCTTATAATCTCGCTAGCAGACAGATTCTAGAATTAAAATCAAAAGACTGTCGTTTGCAAAAATTCTTTTGTACGCTCTTCTTTTGGATTGGTGAAGAATTCTTTTGGCGGTCCGCTTTCGACCACCCTCCCATTATGCATGAAGACAATCCAATCCCCGACTTCACGTGCAAAGCTCATTTCATGTGTAACGACTACCATTGTCATCCCTTCCAAGGCAAGTTCCTTCATCGTGGCAAGAACTTCCCCGACAAGTTCGGGATCCAGAGCCGAGGTAGGCTCATCAAAGAGCAGGATATCAGGCTTCATGGCTAGGGCGCGGGCGATGGCAACACGCTGTTTCTGGCCACCTGAGAGCTTGCTTGGATATACATCCGCTTTATCTGATAAACCGACTTTGGCAAGCAATGCCTTTGCTTCTTCAATTGCTTGGGCCTTAGGGACCTTTTTGACGTGTGTCGGTGCTTCGATGACATTTTCCAGTACGGTCATATGAGGAAACAGGTAGAAATGCTGAAATACCATTCCGACTTTCTCGCGGATTTTATTAATATCATGGGTACCCGGATTGACTTCCGTTCCTTCAATGAGGATTTGGCCGCTGTCTTTCTTCTCTAAATAATTCAAGCAGCGGAGCAGGGTGCTTTTTCCGGAGCCGCTTGGTCCGATCAGGCAGACAACATCGCTATCGAGTACCTTCATATCAATATCTTTAAGTACATGCAGGTTTCCATACGATTTATTTAAATTCCTTATCCGAATCATTTCTTTTTGTTCCACTTCAATTCCCCCTATCGATCACTAATGGACAGTTTCTTTTCGAATAAATTGACGATAATGGTCAGGAAAGCCACTAGAATCAAGTAGTAGACCGCTACAATCAATAAATAAGTCATTTCATCGAAATTATTCGAGCCTAACGTAGTCGCCACATTAAACAGCTCATTCATGGATATGAAGGCTGCCAGTGATGAATCCTTCAGTCCGATGATGAATTGGTTGCCAAGCGGCGGCAATGCGCGGCGGAAGGCTTGAGGCAAGATGATTCTCCTTAAGGTAAGCGAATTGCTCATGCCAAGGGAGCGTCCTGCCTCCATTTGGCCTTTGTCGATGGATTGAATCGTACCACGTAAAATCTCTGAGATATAAGCTCCATTATGGAAGGCCAGGGCAAGTGACGCCGCCCAGAAGTCCGGCAGTAAGAAGAGATTGCTGATACCGAAATAGAGTATGAATATCTGTACGATTAAAGGTGTTCCACGTACCAGGAATACATATGTATCTGAAATCCATGTAAGAATTTTTATATTGGATATTTTTAAAAGTGCGAATAGCAACCCGATGACGATACCTACCAATATGGAAACTACCGTCAGTTCCAATGTGAGGAGCATGGCTCGGATGAATACGTCCGAGGAGCTAAATAATGTATCAAAAAAATGTGAAAAACTTGGCAATGTAATGACTCCCTTTCTATCAATCTTTATTCAGGCTTAGTTGTGATGTCCTCACCAAAGTATTTTTTGCTGATTTCCGCAAGAGTTCCATCTTCCCGGAGGTTTTCAAGTGCTTCGTTGATGCGTGCAAGCAGCTGAGGGTTGTCGTTAGGCAGTACGATGGCCTGCTCGCTTCGTTCGATCAATTGCCTTCCTTCGATGTCGAAACCTTCCTTGGTCGCTTCCTTGCCGGTTACGAAGTCGGTGATCACGGCATCATGACGTCCTCCGCTCAATGCCTTCAGGGCGGTGATATCACTGTCATAGGTTTTTACATTGGTTGTATATTTTTCTGCTGTGGTTGCGTACGTAGAGCCTTTAGAAGCCGCAACTTCCTTACCCTTTAAATCTTCAACCGTTTTAATATCACTATCCGAACGGACGAAAATTTGAGGACCTGAGTAGTAATAAGGGGTTGAGAAGGCGACATGTTTACTTCGTTGTTCATTGATTGTATGACTGGCAACCGCGGCATCTGCCCGGCCGGTCTTGACACCTTCCACGATACCTTTGAACTTTATCCGTTTAGGCACTGGTTCTAGGTCGAGTTCCTTTGCAATTGTTTCGCCAACTTCAATATCGAACCCGGTTACGGTCATGTCATCATTGACATAACTGAATGGCTTGAATTCACCTGAGGCAGCGAAAACAAACTGGTCCTCATTGATCAGCTTACTCCCGTCCTCCAGCTGGTCCTTTTCAGCACAGCCGGACAGAAGACCAAGAACAGCCAGAATGGATACAATGAATGTAAATGATGATTTCATGATAATTTCATTTCCCCCTTTGAAAAAAACTAATAGAATGGTCTATACCCTTATGAGGCAGTGAATAACCTTATTAACTAGGGAAAATAAAACTGAAATAAAAAAGGTTGTCCAGATCATGCCGACATTTCATTCAAGAATCCCCCTTCACTATGCATTTCATAAAGGTTCTCGGCCTTTGCCTTCATTTCCTTCCAAATTACCGGTAATTTCTAGAAATAATGACAATAATCATTTAAAAGAGTAAGAGATTTCGGCTAGATTCAACTCTAGAGACGAATGTAAAACAATTCAGGATGATGATTTAGACTCTATCGAAAGAGAAAAACAGATGAAAAACCGTATCTAGTGAATGGGATGGGGTAAAACTGTGGAGGATTTAAAAAAAGGTCAATATTGGCCGCCAACAAAATCCCGAATTGTTTGACTGACTTTAATTTTGCCCATGGATTGAAGTATAATATAGCAAAATAGAAGAAGGGCAGTTGGGAAAATGGTAAGCAACTTTGTGCAAGAGCAGTTACAGGAATTTCGCGAAAGAAATCAAGATAGAGGACGTTTGATTATAAAATGTCCGGACCAGCCTGGAATTGTTTCGACAGTTACGGCTTTTCTTAAAGAATATGATGCAAATATTGTTGAATTGAGTCAGTATTCGATGAATCCTGAGGGCGGTACCTTTTTCACCAGGATCGAGTTCGATTGTCCAGGATTGAATGACAAGGCAGCGGATATGCAACTGGCATTCCAGGAAGTTTCGACAGCATTCTCGATGCAATGGACATTTAATCATGTGAGTGATCTGAAGAGGACGGCAATCTTCGTTTCGAAGGAACCGCATTGCCTTCTGGAATTGCTATGGGAGTGGCAAAGCGGGGATTTATTGGCTGACATTGCGCTGGTCATCAGCAATCATGAGGATACGAGGGAAATTGTCGAATCGATGGGCATCCCGTTTTATTATATTCCTGCAAATAAGGATATACGTAAGGAAGTGGAGACTAAACAGTTGGGACTTCTGGAAGAATTCAAAGTGGACCTTATTGTTTTAGCCAGGTACATGCAGATATTGACGCCGGACTTCGTAGCGGCCCATCCGAACAGAATCATCAATATCCATCATTCATTTTTACCTGCCTTCATTGGAGCACGGCCTTATGAACGAGCTTATGACAGAGGCGTTAAGCTGATTGGGGCGACTTCCCATTATGTGACGAATGATTTGGATGAAGGTCCAATCATCGAGCAGGATATTGAACGTGTGGACCATCGTGATTCTGCCGGGGATATGAAGAAAATCGGTCGTTCAGCTGAACGCAGGGTGCTGGCACGTGCCGTTAAATGGCATTTGGAGGACCGCGTCCTTGTTCATGAAAATAAAACGGTAGTCTTTTAAAGCGAAAAACCCCCCTTTGGGCTGCCAAGGGGGGTTTTTAGGATGGAATTTAGTGAGTGCTAGTACGTGTATTCCACCCTTACTGAGGCAGTGATGTTCAATTCACCAGGCTGAATCGGGGTAGTCGCCATTTTTGCAAAGGTACTTGTTTGGTAAAGCATTGGAGTTGCTGTTTCAGATAGCTCTTCAACCTTATTAGGGACTGGGTTCAATGAGATTCCTAGCGTTCGAGCCATGGAGAGTGCTTTTTCATATGCATTTTTTAAAGCGAGAGAAAGTGCCTGGTTATAGTATGCATCTGGATTGGATAAGGAGAAGCGGATGCTGGTGATTGAATTGGCGCCGCTTCTGACGGCCGTGTCGATTATGCTGCCTATTTTCTCGATGTCGGTCGTTTGGGCTTGTATGATGTGCTGGACTTTGTAGTTCTTGAACAATTCCTTCCCGTCAATATAATCATATTGTGGATCGATTCTGTAATCACTCGTTTTCAATTGCTCTTCGGGAATGCCTGTGGATTTAAGTGCTGCGATGACTTTTGCGATTGCTTGGGAATTGGCTTGCTGGGCCTTTTGCGGGTCCTCATCCTCTGTTATGACTCCAAGGGTGATCGTGGCTTGATCCGGAGCAGCAGATAGCGTCTCTGAGCCGGAAACTTTCAATATATGTTCATCGTTACGGTAATGAACACTATCGGGGGCATTGTATTCTTGTTTCATTTTGACACCAGCCTTTTTAAAGAGATAATCTCACCCCTATTGTACGAATTATGTTCAGGAAACATGATTGAAATATCCCCATCGCCATTAATTCGGTCGAATGATCACAAAAAAAACACTCGGCCTGGACCGAGTGCACATTACTTATGAATGACTTGAACCCTGCCAACCTGGCCATCAGTCAATCTTACTTTAATTCCATGAGGGTGAGTGCTTGAATTGGTTAAAATATCCTTTACAGTGCCGCTTGTCAGTTTTCCGCTGCGTTGATCTGCTTTAAGTACAATGTCCACAGATGTACCTGGGGTAATATCTTTCCGGTTTTTACCGTTCATGTTCAATTCAATCCTTTTCAGAGTTATTTGCAATCATTCAACCATGCAGTAACTTCAGTATAAGGAATACGGCGGGCCCAGTCGAATATTAGATAAAATCACGATGACCATCAGCGTATTTTTTTCAATGGTTCGACAGCAGGGCCATTTAACACTTCACCTGCGATGGAGTAGCGGGAGCCATGGCATGGGCAATCCCAAGTACGGTCGCCGCTATTCCAGGCAACTTCACACCCCATGTGTGTACATGTGGAATCAACGATATGAAGCTGGCCATCATGATCACGGTAACATCCAGCTTTGTCTCCATTCACCTTCACGATTGCTCCTTCATCAATTCCTATGTCTTCAGGCGTTTTATGATTGACAGCCAATTTTCCTTTGATCAGATGCTTCGCCACATCAGCATTATCTTGGAGAATATTCTTCACGCCTTTTAAACGGGCAGGATCATACAATTCAGCATACCGGTTATCTCTTTGCAAAATCCGGTCAGTTAAAATCGTGGCGGCAATCGATCCATTCGTCATTCCCCATTTCGCATAGCCGGTAGCTATCAGGACGTTTGGATGATTGGGTGTCACTGGACCGACGAAGGGGATATTATCTGGTGTCACAATATCCTGTGCCGACCAGCGGTAGGGAATGTCTTTCACATCGAAATACCGGGAGCTGAAGTCCTTCAGTGCTTCATAATGCTCTATCATCGGGACGCCCTGGCCTGTTTTATGACCGTCGCCGCTGACGAGTATAAGTTTTTCCCCATTGTCCAATTCCGTATAGCGAAGGGAGCGGGTAGGGCTGTCTGCACTGTAATACATCCCACCTGGATATTCCTGTTCAGTCTTGATACCGAGTACATAGGACCTATCTACATGAACACGGGCAAAGTATAAGCCCATTTCATCATTGAAAGGGAAGTGGGAGGCGACGATAACCTGATTGCTTTTGATGGAATGTCCCGTATCCGTCAGAACGGTTGGTGGATCGCCGTCTTCAATCTTCATAGCCGTTGTCCGTTCATAAATTGTGCCTCCTGCATCGAGAATAGTCGAAATGAGGGACGTTAAGTATTTTAATGGGTGAAACTGTGCTTGATCTTTCATTATCACAGCAGCCTTACAAGGAATGGAGAAAGGGATATTCTCGGCATAATCCCCGCGAATGCCAAGTTTTTGATAGGCTTTCAATTCATTTTGAATTTTGATTTTATATTCATCAGTATTTGCGTAGACATAGGCATCCTGTGCAGCCAAATTACAATCGATGGAATGTTCTTCTACCAAGTCTTTGATTAGCTTCATACCATCTGAATTGGCTTCATAATAAAGTTTGGCCTTCTCTTCGCCATGGTCAGTGATCAATTGGTCATATATCAAGCCATGCTGGGCCGTGATTTTTGCTGTAGTGTGTCCTGTCGTTCCATTAAGGATTACACCAGCATCAATCAGTGTGACTTTAACACCTTGTTTAGCTAGTAGATAAGCAGAAGTGATTCCAGTGATTCCGCCGCCTACTATTAAGACATCAGTGGTTAAATCTGTATCTAGTTTAGAGAAAGAAGGGAAAGTCAACGCACTGCGCCAATAAGGTTCTGGAAATCGGGGAAGGTCTGTATTTTTTTCAGTCATTTGAATACCTCCTTACAGTTCATTAGTGAATCGTCCATTTATTACCATACCCAAATCCGCTATTTATACGCTTATTTTTTATAAGAAGAAAGATAAAAAAATACATTATTTGGTTTGTTTACAATTAAGTATACATGTAAACAAAAGGAGATGGTTTGTACACGAATATGTATACATGTTTACAAACGCGTACACATGGCTATATATAAGGTGTATACACATTTGTTCCTATTGTAAACAATTTGAAAACAATTCGACAAATATAGCTACAACTTATGAAGGATTGACTATCGTGGCAACTTTTCCTATTCTTAAAGGGAAAGCTTCACTTAAATTTTTTTCTATTAAAAAGGGGATGTTTTTAGATGAGTTCTAGAATCGCAGCAGTAGACGTAGGAAATGATGCTATCAAGGCTATTTTTGGAAAGCTAGAGTCTGAACTTTATATACCGAACGTCATTGCAAAAGACATAGAGGATCGTCCGGTCATCGGGATTGAGGAACTTAATGAAAAAAACCCATTGGAAGGGATTCATATCAGAGTTCATTCACCAGCCCTTCAAGATAATAATGCTATTTATCGCGTTGGAAACTTGGCGACAAAAAGCGATAATCCTTCAGAACTTGATATGGGGAGCAGTAAATCAGAAGAAGATCAAACATTGGTCATGCTTTTTGCGGCCCTGGCATTAGACGCTGCCAAACAGGGGAACAATGATAAATTCAAAAAAGTGAATAATGTTGTGGAAGCCAATTATACGCTTGGAACAGGCTTGCCTCTTCGTGAGGTTAAAGAGGGAAAAGACGTCGGGTATCGTTCGAAATTACTCGGATCTGTCCATCAGGTCGAATTTTTAATTACCCCTAAATACCAAGGCATGAAGGTTAATATCAAATTCGATGAAGTGAAAGTCTATCCAGAGGGCTTCGCAGCATACATAAATTTGGTCATGGATAATGATTTAAATATCATTAACCGTGAATTGATCGATAGAAGAATCCTCATTCAGGATATCGGTGGACTATCGACAGATATCGCGGTCATTAAAAATCGTAAAGTGGACGATGATAAAGCACAAGGATTCAATTTGGGAGTAGCCGAAGCCCTTGAATCGATCCGTGAGGAAATCAGGAAGAAACATGGTGTCGAGCTGGATAGTAGGCGCGATGTCGTCGAAATCATCACGAAGAAAAATGATCGCAATCATATTATGGTTCGCGGAAGCCGGACAAGCGTCCATGATATCGTTGACCGCATTTTGGGAGAGCTGGCCAAAAAGCAATATCGCCACCTGCGTAACGTATGGCAAAAAAATTCACAAACGGAAATCTGCTATTTTGTAGGCGGGGGATCGATTGTCCTGAAAGACTACTTGAAAACATTGAATCAAAATTTCGATGGCTACAATATAGACTTTTTCGAAGATGAGCGGGAAAGCGTTTGGATGATGGCAAACGCCTATTATAAATTGATTTCGGATTTTAATCGCCGGAATGCAAAGGAACAGAACCAGTCACAGCAAAAGAAGAAAGAGCAAAGAACGGGTTCCGCTAAATAGGTGAGAGAATGAAAAAAACAGCTTCTTCTGAAATTAAAAGAGGACAAGCCATCACTTTTCGTATCCCTTCGGATGTATCAGACTATACGTTAAGACAGCTGCAGAAATTGAAGGAAACGGAAAGAAGGAATTTTTCCAGTAAAATTGCAGAGTATGTTCTCGATGGAGTCGGGCAATCCACCCATCAGGATCGGGAAATGATTGCCCTGCCCCTGCCGAACAAGCTAAGCAAATCTCAGCGTGATTGGCTCAAGCATTCCCACTCAGAAGCTATGCTTGGAACGATTATGTACCACCTTTTATCCGATCCTTTACGCGCTACGGCCTTGCTTGCCTCTTTGAACAATAATGTACTGGATGAGGAGTTTTATGTGCAGGCCGAGCCTGAAGAAAAGGAAGCCGAGCAGGTTCAAAAAGAACTGCCTAAGAAAGACCTGGATGACTTTGATTGGAGTTTGGATGTACCCGAACAACAAGAGGAAGAACCCGAACCGGAAGAGGAAAATCTCGACGATCTCCTGGGTGATTTTCTTGATCAAATGAACCAGTGAATGAACATATAGGAGGATATCCGGCGACAAGTTGGATATCCTCCTTTTTCTTTGCGGGGTATAAGGAATGACACAAAAAAAAGAGTATATCAAGCTGCAGCCTTTTCCCGGCCAACTTCGGGGAAGTTCTTTCGAGTGAGAGATTACCCCCCTTGTAATCGCCAGACACATTCCTTCTCTTTTCAATAATGGCGCAGGAAGGTTTGTTTTTCCTCAATCACAATCCGGTTTACCCATGATCGATTGAAGGTTTTTTATATGGGAAAATTGTCGAATTAACCGCAAGCGAGGTCTGCAGTCCCACAACAGGCACCGCGATTCAGTTATTGGACAATAAAGGGAAGGTAAAACAAAGCTGCTCCTGAGGTTTATGATTATGCATATATTGGCGTGGGCGCTAAAATATTGGGCGGCATCCGAATTGGCAAGAAGTCGAAAGTGGGGGCAAATGCAGTTGTTTTGACATCCGTTCCCGATAATTGCACAGCAGTTGGAGTCCAAGTGTGATTAAAGGTATGCAGGAAGAAAACGTTATAAAATAATTGCACGTAAACAAATAAAGGAGTGTTCAATTAACTTAATTGAACACTCCTTTTTATTACCCCATGGGTGCCCTTCATGAGATGATCAAGCTAGGAAAATCAGTTGATAAAGAAATAGAGCAGCAAACATGTACACGAACGGATGCACTTCACTGAATTTGCCTCTTGCCATTTTTAAAATGGGGTAGGCGATGAATCCGAGTGCGATCCCGTTGGCGATGCTTGATGTTAAAGGCATGGCGACAATGACCAAAAAGGCTGGGAATGATTCATCAAAGTGTGTCCAGTCAATTTCATTAATGCTCTTAATCATCATGCTTCCCACGATGATCAAGCTAGGTGCCGTGATTGCCGCTACATTTGAGACAGCTCCTATCAGCGGGCTGAAGAAGGCGGTTATTAAGAATAGGATGGCCACTACCAAAGCTGTTAAACCTGTCTTGCCCCCCGCTCCTACACCAGCTGATGATTCAACCGAGGCAGCGGTCGGGCTTGTACCGAACATGGCGCCGACAGTAGTGCCGACGGAATCTGCAAAGAAGGCACTGCCGGATTTTTCAAGCTTATTGTCCTTCAGCAATCCAGCTTGACGGACAATGCCTAATAAAGCACCGGTCGTATCGAATAGCATGACAAGCAAAATGGAGAAGACGACGCCATAAAGCCCGTAGTTAATAACATCGGCGATAGATGTTATCGGATTGGCGACTATTATTCCTTCAGGTAAGGAAGGGGTGGAGACCAGGCCGTCAATTTCCAATTGGCCTGTAAAAAAAGCGATTATGGCTGTCACGATCATTCCGATGAATATCGCTCCCTGTACATTACGGACGATCAGCACGATCGTTATGACCAGACCAACCAATGTAAGTGCCACACTGGGATCCCTGAAGCTTCCAAGGGTAACCAGGTTGGAGTCATGCTGTGTTACGACACCTGACAAACGAAGTCCGATGAAGGTAATGAAAAGCCCGATTCCGGCACTGATTGCATGCTTCAAGTTACTTGGTATGGCCTCGATCAATTTTGAGCGGAAAGAGGTTAGGGATAAAAGGATAAAGATGATGCCCGTAACAAAGACTGCAGAGAAGGCAACTGTGTATGAGATATCATGGGTTCCCAATACCGAGTATGCAAAATAAGCATTCAATCCCATTGCCGGTGCTATGACAATTGGGTAATTGGCTAAAAGGGCCATGCATAGGGTGCCGACTATTATTGCGATTATGGTTGCTGTGAATGCCTGGTCGAATGGAACACCGGCATCAGAAAGGATCATTGGGTTTACAACGATAATATAGGCCAGTGTTAAAAAGGTTGTAAGCCCCGCAAGTATTTCCGTCTTAATATTTGAATTCCGTTCTTTTAATTTAAACATGCGGTCACTCCTTTTTTCTATACAAAAAATCCTTGCAAAAATCTACAAGGAGGAGATGCTTTCCCTTTTTCAAGTAAGTAGCTCGGTGATAATAAATCTTATAAATTATATTAGAAAAATAACTAAAGTACAATAGGATGAAAAATTTTAAGGTACAGGTTTTCTCGAAAATAGATAATGATATACTAACAAATAGCTTAGACTAAGGATAATGACATGAAGTGAACGAAGCTGTTACCATTAAAGTGGATTTATCAGTCAATTAAATGAAGAAATTCAGAAAGTAGGCCCATACATGACAGAATTCATCGACCTTGGCGTCAGCCCGGCGATTAATGAGATATTAAAGCAAATAGGAATATCCGCCCCCACCCCGATTCAGGAGAAATCGATACCAGATATCCTTGCTGGAAGGGATGTCATCGCGAAGGCGCAGACGGGAACGGGGAAGACTTTGGCATTTTTGCTGCCAATCCTGGAAAAAGTCGATCCCGCCGCATCCCACATACAATCACTGATCGTCACGCCAACCAGGGAATTGGCTTTGCAAATCACAGCTGAATTGAAAAAATTCGCTGATGAAATCGAAGGACTTCAAGTACTTGCAGTTTATGGCGGACAGGATGTCGAGCAGCAAATGAAAAAGCTGACAAGAAACATCTCCGTGGTGGTCGCCACGCCCGGCAGGTTATTAGATCATTTACGAAGAGGCACCATCGATCTCTCACAAACTGGAACACTTGTGCTTGATGAAGCTGATCAAATGCTTCATATTGGTTTTTTACCAGAAGTGGAAGAGATCATGGGACAGCTTCCAGAGGAGCGCCAAACGCTGCTCTTTTCAGCGACGATGCCTGAACAGGTGCATCAATTGGCAAAACGCTACATGACTAAACCATTAACTGCCGCTGTGAAGGCTGAGCAAGTAACGGTCGAGAAAATCAGGCAGCTTGTCATCGAGACGACCGATCGTGCCAAACAGTCTTCATTAATCAACATGATCAAAGAAGAACAGCCATACCTTGCGATCATATTTTGCCGTACAAAACGTCGCGTTTCGGTTTTGAATGATGCACTGAAGGCAGCTGGATTCAATTCTGAAGAGCTTCATGGTGACCTTTCACAGGCAAAGCGGGAACGTGTCATGAAAAACTTCAGAGACGCAAAGCTTCAATATTTAGTGGCGACGGACGTTGCTGCACGAGGGCTTGATGTAGAAGGCGTGACCCATGTGTTTAATTATGATGTTCCCGAGGATGCAGAAAGTTACATCCACCGAATCGGCCGAACGGGCCGCGCGGGTGAGAATGGCTTGGCTGTAACCTTCATAGCAACGAAGGATCTTCAGCTTTTAAGCGATATTGAAAAAGGAATCTCCATGAAAATCGAAAGAAGGACGATTGAAGGAGTGAAAATGTTCCAACCCGATGAGGTGAGGCAAAAAAGGAAGCGTCATGAAGACTCTTCTGATGAGGGTACCCGCCGCCCACGTTCGGGAGGGGGAAGGCGCCATCGGGAACGGATCGATACGAGAGGACCGAATCGAGGCAGTCACCGTTCTGTAAATCAAGCGGACAATCGTGAATTCGAGAGGGAGAAACCAAGGGGAGGCCGTTTGGAAAACAGCCGCGGACCCAAACGTGAGGATTCACGGGGAGGCCGTTTGGAAAACAGCCGCGGACCCAAACGTGAGGATTCACGGGGAGGTCGTTCGGAAAACAGCCGCGGACCAAAGCGAGAGAATCCTCGGAGTGGCCGCTCGGAAGACAGCCGTGGACCAAAGCGTGACAATCCACGAAGAGATCAAAGAGACAGCCGTAGATCAACTAGTACACAAGGGGCGAGTAATCTTAGAGGTAGATCTGGAAGTAGCCCCAATAGAGGGAGAAACCGGTAAAAGGGGGATACGGGAGTGGAAAAGCCTTGGTTGGCAGAATATCCAGTTTCGCTGGAGCTGGCAGGGAAATTGATCATGCTGCAGTTTCCGGAAATTGAGTTGAAAGAGATCAAGCAACTTGGGGAGGGTTTCGATAACACGGTCATACAAATCAATGGGCAATTTGTATTCCGTTTCCCCCGCCGCCCTATTGCAGTTACGTTGATTCAGGTGGAAAATCAGCTTTTGCCTTCCATTGCAGGCACTTTTCCCCTTGCTATCCCTGAACCAATCTTTTTTGGGAAACCAAGTACTTTGTATCCTTATCCTTTTACCGGTTATAAAATGGTGAAGGGACACTTGCCTGTCGAAGGAACAAAAGCAAATAAGGTCGAATCGGCAAAAAGGTTTGCCCATTTTTTGAAGGTCCTTCACAGTTTCCCTGTCGAAAGGGCCATGCGTTTAGGTGTGCAGCCTGATGGAATGATGAGGCTTGATGTATCCTACCGAAAGAAATCGCTAATGGAAAATGTCTCGAATCTTTTAAAGCTAGGATACTTTGAACAGGCGCATGCGGTTAAGGATTTTGTTGAAACCTTAGGAGAATTGGATGTTCAGCATCCGATTTCACTCGTTCACGGAGACATTCATATCCGGAATGTTTTACTTGATGACGAAGGGGTTCTCGCAGGTATCATTGATTGGGGAGATGTTCATGTCGGGAATCCAGCCATTGATTTCTCCTTTTTATACAGTTATTTCCCAAAAGAGGTGCGCAGGGCTTTTTTCGAAATCTATGGTGAAATCGAAAAGGAAACAGAGAGCTTAGCCCGGTTCAGGGCCATATATATGCTTGTTACATTACTCGTTTATGGCATAGACCGCCATGATGAAGAGCTGATTGCCATAACGAGTACCGGTTTGAAATTTGCTATAGAAGAATAATTGTCATGCTCTTTTGATGTTTAGGAGGTACATATGAAGGCAAGTTATTATCATACAATCACATTAATGGCGACCATATTGGAACAAGCTAATATTCCCTACCAATATACAGGTCGATCTGCGCTATTCGTACAAGGAGTGGATATCGATGATTATAAGAAAATAGACATGGATGTACAATGGGATGTCTTTAATGAGGCTTTAGAGCTTTTTTCCGGGTACTCGCCAACAAAGCCTGAAAGAAGTCCTGAGACTGCGTTCTTT
The DNA here is from genome assembly GCF_044762675.1 of Peribacillus sp. NPDC096448. Classification (NCBI taxonomy): domain Bacteria; kingdom Bacillati; phylum Bacillota; class Bacilli; order Caryophanales; family Bacillaceae; genus Peribacillus; species Peribacillus sp. NPDC096448. Next base: position 60,355 of record NZ_JBIWEU010000008.1, read on the forward strand.
CTAATGGATGTTGAGGGGGTTTCCGTCACTGTTCGCTGCCGGTTTAACACGACCATTAAAACGGACCCTTATCGTTTGTCCATAAAGATGGGGGATTTGGAGGTTTGGTGCAGGTCGTTATACAGTTATTTATACGAAGAAGAAATGAGAAAGTTCAGTGCAGAGATTCATGCTTACTTATCAGCCGAGCAGAAGGGGTTCACAGCGGAAAATGAACAGGCGTGGAACCAGAATAATTATTTAGCGCTTGTCAATCGTTATGGAGATCCCGTTGAATTGGCATCAAAAATCAAACAAAACCCAAAATGGAGACTGCACCCTTTTTATAAATATATGGGGGAAATATTCGGTAAAAAAATCACTCATTTGATGGGATCGAATGGTGTTAAGGCAGTTGCACTAGCCATATTGGGAGCTGAAGTGAAAGTTGTTGATTTTTCCCAGGAAAACGCAATGTTTGCAAATGAGCTGGCAAGTGGGGCCAATGTCTCCATCGAGTATATAGTTTCGGATGTCCTTTCCCTATCATCCGAGCATGAATCAGGGAATCAGGATTTGGTTTTAATGGAACTCGGTGTGCTTCATTACTTAATAGATCTGCAGCCGTTATTTAAAAAAATTAAAAAGATGCTGAAACCTGGAGGCCGATTCGTACTGCATGAATTTCATCCGATTTCAACAAAGCTCATTACTTCAAATGGTAAAAAACATAAAATCACAGGCAACTATTTCGCTCCGGCAATCGAAAACAATGAGGTGGCTTTTTCGAAGCATATGCCGGATGAGGAAAAAGGGAGCCTTTCAAGAGTTGTACAGCGTAAATGGACAATCGGTGAACTTATAACGTCAATTGGTCAATCAGGGCTCGTTATTAAAGTGCTCGAGGAAGAACCGAATCATAAAATCCATGATATTGGGCTTCCGAAAACATATACCTTGGTGGCGGAACGAGTTTAAGCTGCATGATGAGGGAATGAAAGCTGACTGAAGTAGCCTTTTCAGTCAGCTTTTTATTTATTTCATAATAAAGGGGATGCCGCTTCTGCGACATCCCCGAAAATTAATTTTGGGCCGACCATTCCTCTACATCCCATACTTTTGTAACCCAATCTTCATAGAAATCAGGTTCATGGCATACGAGGACGATCGTTCCTTTATACTCTTTCAATGCACGTTTCAGTTCTTCTTTTGCAACTACATCCAAATGGTTGGTCGGTTCATCGAATAACAGCCAATTGCTTTCGGTAAGCATGAGTTTACAAAGGCGCACTTTTGCTTGTTCCCCACCGCTTAAATGGCTCATCGGACGTGTAATGTGCTCGTTTTTCAAACCGACACGGGCAAGAATCGCACGTACCTGCGGTTGGTCCAGATGCGGAAATGCATTCCATACTTCATCGATCGGCGTCGTATCGCCTGCTTTTACTTCCTGCTCAAAATAAGAAGAAAAAAGGAAGTCCCCAAGTGATCTTTTACCGCCTAGAGGATCGATTTTACCCAAAATCGTTTTTAATAGAGTGGATTTACCAACTCCATTACAGCCGACCACGGCAATTTTTTCTCCCCGTTCGATGGTCATGGATAACTTCGGAAGCAATGGGCGGTCATATCCGATTTCCAGATCTTCACCTTCAAAGACATAACGGCTGCTCGCACGTGACTCTTTAAAGTCAAAGGTAGGTTTCATTGCAGTTTCCGGACGATCAATACGTTCCATGCGATTCAATTGCTTTTGACGGCTCTTTGCCCGGCCGGTCGTTGAATAGCGGGCTTTATTTTTTGCAATGAAGTCTTCCTGCTTTTTAATGAATTCGCGCTGTTTTTCATATGCGTTAATATGTTGGTTTTTATTCAATTCAGCCAGCTCAAGGAATTTTTCATAAGTTGCCGTGTAACGGGTCAGCTTAGAAAATTCAAGATGGAAGATGACGTCGACGACGCCGTTCATGAACTCGGTATCATGCGAAATCAATAGAAATGCATGCGGGTATTCCTTTAAGTAGCTGCTCAGCCAGCGGATATGCTCCACATCCAAGTAGTTGGTAGGCTCGTCGAGCAGCAGGACTTGCGGTTGTTCCAATAGTAGCTTCGCCAATAAAACCTTTGTCCGTTGTCCGCCGCTCAGGGCAGAGACATCACGGTCCAAGCCGATTGCATCCAACCCTAAACCGCGTGCTGCTTCTTCAATTTTAATATCCAGGTTGTAAAAACCGCCAGCTTCCAGCTTGTCCTGGATTTCACCCATTTGTTCCAAGAGTTCTTCCAGTTCTTCCGGAGTGGCCGTACCCATTTTCTCCGTAACTTCATTCAGTGCCTTTTCCTGCTCGAATAAAGGCAAGTATGCATCCCTTAAGACGTCGCGGATCGATTTACCTTTTGAAAGTATCGTATGTTGATCAAGATAGCCATATTCGACACCAGGTGTCCATTCGACCCGGCCTTCATCATGGATGAGTTGTCCTGTAATGATATTCATCATCGTTGACTTCCCGACACCATTCGCCCCGACCAGGCCAACATGTTCACCGGCCATCAGGCGGAAGGATACATCCTTGAATAAGGTACGGTCACCAAAGCTATGTGCTAATTTATCTATAGAAAGTAAGCTCATTTTATATTGAACCTCCCAATTAATTTGAAAAAATCCCTACGTTTCATCATACTAAAATCTGCACGGGATTGCTATCTAATCTATTAATTTACATATATGTGGGTACGGGAATTCCTGAATAGTGAACCAATGGCTCCATGGAGCATTATCGCCCTGTCATAAATTATGTGAGATAATAGAGGAACCAGTTTAAAAGCGAAAGGATGTTATTATGAGTAAAACAGTCGTACTGGCCGAGAAACCTTCGGTCGGCAGAGATATAGCAAAAGTGCTGAATTGCGGGAAAAAGGGGAATGGCTTTTTTGAAGGCGATCAGTATATCGTCACTTGGGCACTGGGTCATTTGGTCACCCATGCAGATCCGGAATCTTATGATGAAAAATATAAAACTTGGCGCCTTGAGGACCTGCCCATGTTGCCGCCTACTTTGAAATTGGTCGTGATCAAGCAATCGGGAAAACAATTTCAATCGGTTAAAACACAATTGAATCGCAAGGATGTCAAGGATGTCATCATTGCAACGGATGCAGGCCGTGAAGGGGAACTTGTTGCACGCTGGATTCTCGAAAAAGCGAATGTGAAGAAGCCAGTCAAGCGGCTTTGGATTTCCTCTGTAACGGATAAAGCGATTAAAGATGGATTTAAAAATCTGAAGGATGGCAAGGAGTATGAAAACCTATTTGCCTCAGCTGTAGCAAGGGCGGAAGCGGACTGGATCGTTGGGATGAACGCGACACGTGCCCTGACGACCAAGCACAATGCCCAGTTATCTTGCGGGAGGGTCCAAACGCCGACACTTGCGATGATTGCCAAAAAGGAAGAGGAAATAAAACAATTCCAGCCTAAAAAATATTATGGCGTTTCAGCAATTGCAGAACCCAATTTGCGCCTCGTCTGGCAAGATGCCCAATCAAAGGATATCCGCACATTTGATAAAAACAAGGCAGAAAAGGTCCTTGCAGCCGTTAAGGGGAAAAGTGCAGAAGTGGTTGAAGTGAACAAGTCCCATAAGAAAAGTTTTGCCCCTTCTTTATATGATTTAACAGAACTTCAACGGGACGCCAATAAGAAATTCGGCTATTCGGCGAAAGAGACGTTATCGATCATGCAGCGATTATATGAAAGCCATAAGGTCTTGACTTATCCAAGGACGGATTCACGTTTTTTATCAACGGATTTGGTTGATACGCTAAAAGAAAGATTACAGGCTGTAAGCATTAAACCATATGCCCAGTATGCATCGAGGATCCTGCGCAGCCCGATTAAAACCAATAAATCGTTCGTGGATGATAGCAAGGTTTCTGATCACCATGCAATCATCCCCACTGAGCAAACGCCGCTGCCGGGAAAACTGAGCGACAAAGAATCGAAAATCTATGATTTGGTCGTTAAAAGGTTCCTTGCTGTATTGATGCCGCCTTTTGAATACGAACAAACGACCATCACCGCAAAAATGGGGCAGGAGACGTTCATGGCAAAAGGGAAGGTCGTCCTGAAGTCAGGTTGGAAGGAAGTTTATGATCACCAATTCGATGAGGAAGAAGCTAAAGATGGCCTAGCTGAGCAGCTGCTTCCGAACGTTCAAAAAGGTGACGGTTTAACCATTTCGGCTGTGAAACTAACAGAGGGTGAAACGAAACCGCCGGAACCATTCAATGAAGGGTCGCTTCTTTCGGCAATGGAGAATCCTGCCCGTTTCATGGCAGGGGAAAGCAAAGAGCTCATCAAGACTCTTGGTGAAACTGGCGGGATTGGAACGGTTGCAACACGTGCGGATGTTATAGAAAAACTGTTCAATAGCTTCCTGATCGAGAAGAGAGGAAAGGGTCTTCATGTTACCTCGAAAGGAAAACAACTTCTTCAATTGGCACCTGAAGACTTGCGTTCTCCAGCTTTGACAGCTCAATGGGAGCAAAAGTTAACTGCGATAGCAAAAGGAAAGCTGCCAAAACAGGCTTTCATCGGTGATATGCGCTCCTACGCCAAAAATATCGTCCATGAAATCAAAAATAGTGATCAAAAATTCAAGCATGATAACGTGTCAGGAACGAAATGTCCTGATTGCGGCAAGCTGATGCTTGAAGTGAATAGTAAAAAGGGGAAAATGCTTGTCTGCCAAGATCGTGAATGCGGCCATAAAAAAGGTGTTTCACGTGTAACAAATGCCAGATGCCCGCAATGTCATAAAAAGATGGAAATGCGCGGTCAAGGAGAAGCACAGACATTCACCTGTAAATGCGGTTTTCACGAAAAACTTTCTTCTTACAATAAACGAAGAGGGCAGAATAAAAATCAAAAAGTATCCAAAAATGAAGTATCCAATTATATGAAAAAGCAAAATAAAGAAGAGCCGATCAATACTGCATTGGCAGATGCCTTGGCGAAACTGAAATTCGATAAATAAAAGAAAAGAGCCCTTCACCTTTAGCTCCATGGTGAAAGGGCGCTTTTTTATGGGGTTATATGCATGGAACAGGTCTGGGTAAATCCCTTGCCGGCAGGACCGTCTTTCCTGACAACAAGGTTGCCGCTTGATGAAGTCTAACATAAAAAGACGGCAGAAAGGGATGGAGCGAGCGCCCCATCCCTTTCCCCATATATCGATGCTTCAGTTAAATTTCATTCAGTACGGTGCCATGTAATTCATATTCAAGTGTTTTGTCAGTGTGTGTGTGTTTATCCGAATCTACTCGTATGAGCGTACTGAATGGCTTTTGATCACCCGGACTGAAAATTGCTTCATCATTCTCTTGATTCCATAGGCTGTAAATACTCATGATCGTATCCTCCTCCTTTGGATGAGAAGACTAGTAATTCCCATATTTGATTATCATCCAACTCTTCAATTGACTCTAACGCTGATCACCGGGACTAAACACCGCTGCGTCATTCTCTTTGTTCCATTGGCTTCTGATTGTACTCATCATGCACTATCATCTCCTTTGGTGAGAATGTCTTACAGTATTTGTATACCCGGATGGGACAGGTTAAAACATATATTTTTAAAAAAGACATGATTATATCCTGAAATCCAGTATTTTTGGTATATATCAAAAAACGTAATAATTCAAACTTCTTATTACTATAACATGCATTGTATTATTCAGATTTTTTGATAGCTACATGGCTTGATAAATCAGTGGTTACTTTGTCCATAAATCACTTGTTCTTATATTAACAGAAAAAAACCCTGCTACAACACGGCTTTAACCGCACTATAACAGGGTCTTCCATACTTTAGCGTCCCAGATAGGAATCGAACCTACGACCTACAGCTTAGGAGGCTGTCGCTCTATCCTGCTGAGCTACTGGGACATATATAAAAGTCGACGACTTATTTATTATATTTCTTATAGGCAAACTTTTCAAGCTAATAGCACATACTTATGAAAAAAAATCATCAAAATGTTTAGCAGGCCGCTAAGTTCCCGAGTTTCCCTTTTTTTCATTAAATGGAATGCTTTATTATCCACTAGTTTAAAATCAGGAGAATGGATGGTTGCATTGTGGGGGTTTGATTTTACCTGGATGTTCAAAAGGGATTTTAGAGGGGATAGGCACAAAGACGGCTGCACTGATTGCGGAAGATGACATTGAAGTGGCCAAAGCAGCTGTAGATGTGACCGGGCAAGATCCGAGGGCCAAATCTTACGGGAGACTGGGTAACGGGCGAGTCCCCGGTCCAGCTCCCGATATTGATGTATCACAGTATTTCTGAAGGTAATGGCCTTCGGGTTCCAAGGGGGGAATTCCGATCACAGGTGGCTTGGCTTCGGGAGAATGGTTACTGTACATTATCCCCTGAAGAAGCATTCCTCTTCTTAACCGGGAATCGGATGCCAAGTGAGAAGTGTGTCTGGCTTACTTTTGATGATGGCTATTCAGATAACTACACGGAGGCTTTCCCGATATTAAAAGAAAATGATATGAAATCAAATGTCTTCATGATCGGGAAGTCCGTTGATAAAGGTCATCACCTGACTGAAAATCAAATGTTGGAGATGAGCAAGGGTGGGATTTCGATCGAAAGCCATACCATCAACCATTTGGAACTGAACCGCATGACGGCAGAGCAGCAAGAAGCGGAAATGGTTCAGTCGAAGGAGTTAATCGACCATATCCCCGACCAGGACACGACAGTGCTTTCCTATCCGGTTGCCCTGTATAACGAAGAGAGTCTCAGGCGATCAGAAGAAGCTGATACAAGATGGCAGTCACTACCGAACATGGGGGGCTTCAAGGGACCGAGGGATGCGTGCCCTGCATCGAGTTCGGATTTCACCCGGGTTATCAGTCGATGGGTTTGCGTCACTGATTGAAAATGCGTCAAAGCATTGAAGGTGGAAGGGTCATTTCGTATTCGTTCAGAAAAATCATATAATAATCGATTCTTACATGGTGTATAATGAAGGCAGTGAAAATTATATACATATGAACGATTTTGGTGTCTTAATGACTTAAAAGGGAAGTTGGTGAAATGCCAGCGCGGTCCCGCCACTGTATATGGGAGCTGACGGCTGTGTACCACTGTATGAGATATGGGAAGGTACCGTTGACGATGACCATGAGCCAGGAGACCTGCCAGAATTCGTACACCTGTAACCTACGCGGATGGGAAGGTGTGTGGCAGACCCTAAGAAAGAGTCCGTATTGATTATTGTTGCCATGCAAGCATCTTCCGTTTAACGGGAGGTGCTTTTCGTTTTGGGGGCATCTTTCAGGATTACGTTTTCTTTATTAGGTGGAAGAAATTAAATGAAAAGATTGTGGGGAATGAAAATGAAGAAGATTTTTGGTCTGATATTGTTGATGTTGCTTGTTGCAGGCATGATGGTCGGCTGCAGTGACACTACTGATGAAGGAAAAGAAAAGCAGCAAACGAACCATGCTCAACACAAAGCTTTCCCGATTACGATTAAAGATGCAACTGGGGAAAAAGTAACGATAGAACAAAAGCCGAAGAAAATCGTTTCGTTGATACCAAGTAATACGGAAGTGGTCTTTGCACTTGGTTTGGGAAAAAAGGTCGTTGGTGTTTCCGACAATGATAACTACCCGGAAGAAACGAAAGAAATTGAAAAAGTTGGCGGAATGGAAATGAACACGGAGCTGATTGTCTCGATGAAGCCTGACCTTGTTCTTGCGCATGCATCAAGTGCCCATAATTCAAATGAGGGTTTACAGCAGCTTAAGGATGCTGGAATAGATGTTCTCGTAGTCAATGATGCACAAAGCTTTGACCAAGTCTATGAGTCTATTGAAATGATTGGACAGGCAACGGGAGAACATGATAAGGCAAATGAAATCGTTGCGGATATGAAAACGAAGCTCAAGGATATCCAGGAAAAAGCCAAATCCGTAAAGGAAGAGGATAGGAAGACCGTTTTAGTGGAAGTTTCGCCTTCACCAGAAATATTCACACCTGGAAAAAATACTTTCATGAATGAGATGCTTCATATTATTTCAGCGGATAATGCTGCTGCTGAATTGGACGGTTGGGCAAAAATTGATGAAGAGTCGATGATTGCTGCAAATCCTGATGTCATCATTACAACGTATGGTTATTATACGAAAGATTCAGTAAGTGAAGTGACGGGCCGAAAAGGATGGCAAGACGTAAATGCTGTTAAAAATGGCCAAGTTTTTGATGTCCATTCTGACTTGGTGACCCGTTCCGGTCCGCGCTTAATAGAGGGAGTAGAGGAACTTGCCAAATCAGTCTATCCGAACCAATTTGACAACTAAATGGACGTTTGCTTATTTGATTGCGTTGTTCATTTTGTTATTCGCAATGACGATAGGCATTTCCTTTGGTTCGGTGTCAGTACCGATTTCCGTACTTTTACAAATAATCGGCAAGGAGATTTTCCACTTGCCGATTTCTGCCGATCCGGATGTGATGCTGACGAATATCGTGATGAACATCCGCTTGCCGCGTGTATTGCTTGCGGGTTTGGTTGGGGCATCACTTGCGATTGCGGGTGCGGCTTTTCAGGGACTGCTCCGGAACCCGCTCGCTGATCCTTACACATTAGGTATTTCATCAGGAGCATCGGTCGGCGCCGTATTGACAATATTCTTGAATATATCACTGCCATTCATCGGTTTATATACTCTTCCGGCATTGAGCATCTTATGCTCAGTGCTCACGATGCTCTGCGTATTGACTTTTGCAAAAAAAATGGATCGATCGATGAAAGTGGAAACGATCATTTTAACGGGAATCATTTTCAGCTCGTTTTTAAGTGCCTTCATTTCATTGATGATTGCGCTGACGGGTGATGAATTAAGACAAATCATCGGCTGGCTGATGGGAAGCGTTTCTATGCGCGGGTGGAATTATATCGCAATCATTATGCCGTTTTTTATCATTGGTTCGCTGACCTTGATCATGAATACAAGTGAATTGAATGCGATGACTTTCGGGGAAGACCGGGCAAAACACTTAGGTGTGAATGTCAAGCGGCGGAAAATGTGGATCCTGATAGCCGGTTCGACATTGACAGGGGCAGCCGTTGCCGTTTCAGGGGCGATTGGGTTTGTAGGATTGGTCATTCCTCATTTAGTCCGAAAGATTTGGGGACCTGACCATAAACATTTGCTTCCGTTGTCATTATTGATAGGAAGCGGATTCTTAATATTGGCGGATTTTGTAGCACGAACGATCATCGCCCCATCGGAACTGCCGATCGGGGTGATCACCTCACTTATTGGGGCACCTGCATTTGCGCTGATTTTATTAAAGAGACGGAGAGAAGGGTAAAAACGGATGCTTGAAGTAAAAGGGTTAACAGGCGGATATCACAACAAAGCTGTTTTGGACGCTGTCTCTTTTGATGTACATAAAGGGGAATTATTCGGGATTCTTGGTCCTAATGGCAGCGGGAAAACGACGCTTTTAAGTATGCTTAGCGGGGTGCTCGATTATAAAGGCGGAAGCGTACGGATTAGCGGTAGGGATTTGAAGGATTATTCGTCAAAACAACTTGCACAGGTCATTGCCGTGCTCCCTCAACATTCCTCATTAGCTTTCTCCTATACAGTAAAAGAGACGGTCTCACTTGGGCGATATGCCCATCAATCAGGATGGTTCCATAGTTGGTCCGCAGAAGATGAATCGACTGTCCAGCGGGTAATGGAACAAACGGGAGTAGCTGATTTTCAGGATCTTCATTTTGATCGATTATCAGGAGGGGAAAGACAAAGGGTCCTCCTGGCACAGGCCCTTGCCCAAGAGCCGGAAATCCTTTTTTTGGATGAACCTACGAACCATTTGGATCTTTCCTATCAAAAAGATCTTCTTGATTTAATGAGGAAAATGGCAAAAGAGCAGAAGTTGACCGTTATTTCAATTTTTCATGATTTGAATTTGGCTGGATTATATTGTGATCGGCTTATGCTGCTTGAGAAAGGGCAGATTCAGGTTGTAGATGTGCCGAATGAAGTGCTCCAACAGGAACGGATTCAGGGTGTATATCATACGACGATCGAAAAACATCCACATCCCGCCCTTCCGAAACCGCAGATGTTCATCGTTCCGGAAAAGCATGGCCATGATACTATCCCGTTGGAAATTGATGATTCTTATTTGACAGTCGGATCTGAGATGATTCAATTGAATTCTCCAATCCCGCTTAGAACGATGTCTTCCGGAGTGACGGGTTCGGGGACGGGCTGGCATAAATATTTTGTGAATAGGCACGTCCATCATGGCTATGATTGCGAGGATCATCATGTTGAAATGGCCGACTATTTAACAACTCATGGTTTTGAACCTCAGGAAACGGTAGGGATGATGACAGCTGTCTTTCTCGATACGGTTGCTTTCAAGCTATTAAGAACTGAAGATTTCTCGGTTTTTATCATTGTGACGGCGGGTGTAGGGAATGCCATCGACGCTTCATTAGCTGACCGGCATTCTTGGAGTTCCGCTCCAGGAACGATAAATACATGGATATTCGTAAATGGGCATTTGGCAGAAGAGGCATATATCCACAGCATAGTGACTGCGACCGAGGCAAAAGTAAAAGCGCTTCATGATTTGCATGTCATGGATAAGGTGACAAATACTTGTGCAACAGGAACATCGACAGACAGCATTTTGATTGCAGCAACCCAAAGAGGAGCAAAGCTTCAATATGCAGGCACCATCACTCCGTTAGGGAAGCTGATCAGTCGCGGTGTATATGATTGTACTGTGGAAGCATTGACGAATAATCGGAAACGGATTGAGGAATTATGATTTATCATCATCTTTTTGCGGTTACGCTGGCATTTTTCCTTGATTTATTAATTGGAGATCCGCCAAATTGGCCGCATCCAGTCAAATGGATAGGAACGATGATCAGCAAGTTGGATCTGGCATTCAATAAAGGGGCATATAAGAAACGGAAAGGAATCTCCATGTTGATCATCGTCTTATCGGCAGTGTTATTGATTACAGGTCTTACCGTCTATTTGGCTTATCTCATCCATCCGCTTGCAGGTATCCTTTGGGAAGCTGTTGTCATTTCCACTACGATAGCTCAGAAGGGCTTGAAGCAAGCCGGGATGGATGTTTGCCTTCCGCTTAATGAACGGGATTTTCCTGAAGCGAGGCTAAAGCTTTCCTATATCGTTGGCCGTGATACTGCTGATCTTGATGAATCCGAAATCGTCAGGGGCACCGTGGAAACCGTAGCGGAAAATACCAGTGATGGGATTACAGCACCATTATTTTGGGCAGCCATTGGCGGAGCGCCGCTCGCGATGGTGTACAGGGCGATTAATACCTGCGATTCCATGGTAGGGTACAAAAATGATAAATATGGGCAATTCGGCTGGGCTTCAGCCAAGCTTGATGATATCGTCAATTGGATTCCCAGCCGCCTTACCGGATTCCTGATGTTGCTGAGCTCGAAATCCGGCCATCATGGATTCGGTGCCAGATGGAAGATATTATTCAATGACGCAAAAAAACATCCAAGCCCGAATAGCGGGTGGTGTGAAGCGGGCGTTGCTGCCATTTTGGGAATACAGCTTGGAGGCCGGAATATGTACAAAGGAATTGTTTCCGACCGTGCGAGGATGGGAGTTCCGCTTGTTCGGTTGGAAGCAAAACATATACCAAAAACGATTACCATCATGCATCGGTCATCTTTTCTATTTCTACTGATGCTATGGCTAGGGGGGCTTATTCTTGACATTACCTTCTCATGGCTCTAATCCTCATTATCTTTATGAATCGTTGGAAATCGATATGCCTGAATCGGTTCTCGACTTCAGTGCTAACATCAACCCATTGGGTCCGCCTTTAGGCATAAAGGAACAGTGGTCTGGATTTTTCGAAGGAATCCTTCAATACCCAGATCCGCATGCCATTGAACTGACAAAATCAATTGCAGAAAAAGAAGCACTTCCTGAGCAATCCGTTTTGATGGGGAACGGTGGTGCTGAAATCATCATGCTGGTAGCGAACGGATTAGCCAATCAAAGGGTGCTAATCGTTCAGCCGGCATTTGCGGAATATGCTGAAGCTTGTTTGGCAGCAGGATGTAAGGTCGATTTCCACCAGCTTGATGCTCCTGAGTGGCAATTGGACTTGGAACGATTGATTCCCCGATTACCCGAATATGATGCAATTTTCTTATGTTCGCCTAATAATCCGACGGGTGTTTCATTTAAGCGGGATGCAGTTAGGGAATTGATCATTGAATGCCAGAAAGCGGATTGCCTGGTTGTCCTGGATGAGGCTTTTTATGATTTTACGGAAGATGCCTTTAGTTATGCTTCTTTAATCAATGTTTATCCACATTTACTCATACTAAGATCAATGACTAAGATCTTTGCAATTCCAGGTTTGAGACTAGGCTATTTGCTTGCGTCACCTGACATCATAAAACGGGTAAGAAATTATAAACCGCATTGGAGCGTCAACCATGTGGCACTTGAAGTAGGGAAAATCTGTCTTGCAGAAGAAGCCTATATGAGAAAAACAAGAGACTATATTGCCTGGCAAAAGCAAAAACTATTCCGGTTTTATGAGGAGCAAGGGTTGGATGTCTCCGATAGCACAGTTAATTTTTATTTGGTGAAAGATGAATCCTTATCCCTTTTCCCCTTTTTGCTGAAAAAAGGAATCGTACCGCGCCATACCTATAATTTTCCGGGTTTGGACGGAAGGTGGCTTCGGTTTGCAGTGAAGAGTGAACATGATAACGAAGCACTGATGGAGGGGGTAAGGCAGTGGAGAAAGCAAGGCTCTGTTTTATAACCGGAGGTGTCCGTTCCGGAAAAAGCAGCTTCGCAGAAAGAAAAGCCCTGGAGTATGCACTCCAGATGGATGGGAACTTGCATTACCTCGCCTGTGGCCGAGTCAGTGATGTTGAGATGGGTGAACGCATTCTTAGGCACCGGAAAGATAGGGAAAGCAGCCCGATTGCGTGGAAGACTTCCGAATACCCAACCGATATTACAAGAATAGGGGCGGATATTGATCAGGATTCCATAATTCTGCTCGATTGTCTGACAACCCTGCTTGATAACGAACTATTTGGCCCTGGCAGTCCGCTTGAAGAAGAATTTTTAGATAGCGTTTTTTCAAAAATAATAAACGGAATCAATGAGATAAGGAAACAATCCAATTGTTTAATAGTCGTGAGCAATGAATTGGTACAGGAACCGATTTTCCAAGATGATTTTCTTCATATATACGGAAAAACACTGGGCCTGCTTCATCAAACGATCGTCGGGCTGGCCGATGAAGCCTATCTTGTAGAAGCGGGAATTCCATTGCGGAAGAAAGGGTGCATGCAGGAATGAGCACAATGATCGGATTTTTGATTAACCTGCAGTTCTTTACGGTCTATCCAATAAAGAAACAGCTTCCGATGGAGAAGAAATATATTCACCGTGCCATTCAAACCTTTCCATTAGTGGGTCTTGCGCTAGGCTTGATATTGGGCGGTGTTTTGTATGCACTTGTGGAATGGACCCCATTGTCATCGCTTTCGATTACCTTTTTCCTTTGGTTTTTGACCATGGCATTAACGGGAGGTTTGCATCTCGATGGCTGGATCGATGCAAGTGATGCTTTTTTTTCCTATCAGGATAAAGAGCGTCGATTGGAAATCATGAAGGATTCCAGAACAGGTGCATTCGGTGTCATCTCCGTCATAGTCCTATTGGCCGCCCGGTTCATATTTATCTATGAAATTGTCGAAAGGGTAAATGAATGGACATACTTCTTGATCATAGCCCTTCCGCTCTTAAGCAAATGTGTGATGGGGTATTTACTCATCCGGATGCCGTTGGCTAAAAAAGAGGGGCTCGGTGCCTTTTTTCAAAGTGCAGTGATGAAAAGCAGTTTGCCCATTTATTGGCTGTACCTCCTTGTAAGTCTGGCGTTTGCCTGGGTCATTGATTTTAAGCTTGTCACCTTATTTTTCATCATGTGTCTGGCTGCGGTGTTTTTCCTGGTTTATATAAAACGTAAAATCGTCAGTTGGTTCGGTGGGATAACGGGGGATGTACTGGGGGCATCCGTGGAAGGGGTTGAGCTTTGGTTATGGCTGATATTGTGGCTATTACACTACTTCGCCATGGGCTGACAGTAGCAAATGAAAGAAAGGCCTATTTAGGCTGGACGGATTCTCCATTAAGTACCGAAGGAGAAAAGGAAATAATGGACCTAAGGGGCTCATACCCGCAGTATGAAAAAATTTACAGCAGTGATTTGCCCCGCTGTGTGGAAACTGTACGTCTGCTGTTTCCAAATGCAGTTCCGATCAATAACCCTTTGTTCCGTGAGATGAACTTCGGCAGTTGGGAAGGGCGGACGTATCATGAGCTGAAGACAGATGGAGATTATCTTAATTGGCTGGAACGTCCCATGGAGGCATTGGTGCCTGGGGGTGAAAGTTATCCGGCATTTTCCGAACGTGTGAATAATGGCTGGAAACAATTGATTGCCTGTAAGGAGAACCGAATTGCCCTAATGACGCATGGAGGGGTAATACGTGATTTATTGGTCCGCTATGCCCCGAAGGGAAAGTCTTTTTTTGATTGGGGAATTTCCCATGGCAGGGGATATGAGCTGGTATGGGAAGACCGGAACAGCTTAAGGAGGGGAGAACGCTGCACTTTGTTACAGGAGGCGCCTATAATGGGAAAACGAAATGGGTAAAGCAATTGTATGGTTTGGAAAATGATGTCCTTTGGCTATCCGGTTATCGAAAAGAACAGCCGGAATTGATTGATTTTCAAGGCAGGACGGTTGTATTGCAAGGGTTGGATGCATGGATTCAACAAGATGCAGAAAAGATGGATTCAGATTCGATTCGAAAAAGATGGAAGGAAATCATGGCTGATTGGCGAATATGGGAGAAAGAAAGGGATGAACACAACTGCATTGTGATCGGTTCTGATATTTCCAAGGGAATTGTCCCGATGGAAGCAAGAGACCGCAGATGGCGCGATGCCTGCGGATGGGTCTTTCAAGATGTAGCATCCATATCAAAGCGCGTTGATATCATCTGGTATGGAATTAACCAGCGAATAAAGTAGAGGAGGTAATTGGGATGAAAATCTATACACGTACAGGGGATAAGGGACAAACAAGCGTAATCGGAGGTCGGCTTGACAAGGATGACATTCGTGTTGAATCTTATGGAACGGTGGATGAAGTGAATAGCTATATCGGTCTTGCGGTGACAGAATTGGATCCTGCGATATTCACGGATATACTGGCCGATCTAGAGAAAATCCAGCATGAGTTATTTGACTGCGGAGGAGATTTGGCAACCGTTTCCGAGAAAGCCCCACAAAAGCTGACGGATGAGGTCATTACCTATTTGGAAGAACGAATAGATGCCTTCATACTTGAAGCGCCGGAACTGGAAAAGTTTATCCTGCCTGGCGGCTCAAAAGCGGCAGCAACGATTCACATTGCCCGAACCGTGACAAGAAGGGCAGAACGATTGGTCGTTTCATTAATCAAGTCGGGTGCGGCCGTTTCACCATTATCACTTCAATATTTAAATCGTTTGTCGGATTACTTCTTTGCTGTTGCACGTGTGATCAATTTCCGTCTTGGTGTGAAAGATGTGGAATATATCCGCAGCGCAAATGTCTTCCGGGGAGGGAAAAGAAAGGAAAAAGAGTAAACATGGACGTAAGAAAAATTAGTGCAATTGCTATATTCATCGCCTTATCAGCGGTAGGGGCAATGATTAAAATCCCTTCACCGATCGGAAGCATCGCTTTGGATAGTTTTCCGGCCCTTTTGGCGGCTGTCATACTTGGCCCGGTATCGGGGGCTATTGTTGCTGGGCTTGGTCATATCATTTCAGCATTCATCGGCGGCATGACACTTGGGCCATTCCACTTTTTGATCATAGTCGAAATGGCTGTCCTGACATGGATGTTTAGCATTTTATATATAAACGGAAAAAAAGTAGGCGCATTTTTCCTCTTCTTTGCCAGTAATGCCTTCGTTTTAGCCCTGCCTTTCGCATTTCTGATCAGCCCTGGTTTTTACACGTTATTGGTTCCGGGATTAACGGTGGCGACGGCGGTAAATGTAGTATTAGCAGTCCTTTTACTGCCGCGCTTGGAACCTGTTTTGAAAAAAGTGATTTTTAAAGATGGACTCGCAGAATGAGTGATTCATTGATTTTACCATTTTCCGAATCAGATTCATTGATTGTCTCAAGTGACAATAGCGGCGGGATCGGGCTGAAGGAAAAAGATCTTGTCCATGTCCCTTATGAGGTCGTTGGATATTATTCCTTTCGGGTTGCCGTCATGGAATGCCTGGGCGTTGGCGGAAGACCCGTATCCGTCGTTCTAAATAATTTCTGCGGTGATGATGCCTGGGAGGACTTGACCAGGGGTGTCAGGAAGGGGCTGAATGAATTGGGAATGGACGATCTTCCCATCACTGGCAGCACAGAAAGTAACATGCCGCTCCTTCAATCAGCACTTGGTCTTATGGTGATCGGTAAACGAGTGAATGAACGTGTTAAAGAGCAACAGCCCTTACGGAAAATCGCTCTGATCGGCATGCCGCTCGTTGGAGAGGAAGTAATGGAACAGCAAGATTGGGTCGCGCCATTATCTTTATATAAAAGCTTATGTGAAATGGAAGGTGTTAAAGCACTTCCAGTCGGCTCAAAAGGGATTGCATATGAATGGGAGCATCTGGTTCAAAGTGGTGAAGGTGTTTCTGTGCATATAAGTAATGAAGTCGATATTGAAAAATCATCAGGACCATCCACCTGCTTCCTCATTGCTTATCCTGAACAATTGGAGGAAGAAATCAAGCATAGATCCGGTCCTCTTTTTATTGGTGGATGATAATTTCATGACTGAATCAGGCATCGAGTTTAGTTCATAATGAACGGGTTCGATGCTTTTTTCATTGAGATCTTACCTTCATGGATTTCCTATCCTTTAGAGTGGATTATTGAATGTATAGGCTTGCTGCCTCGCTATCATAGCCAAAGTAAAATGGAACCCGTTTATTGCGTTACTTCTCGCTTCTGTCATTTTAGGGACCATCGCAGGTATGGATATTCGGGATGTTGCAGATGCTGTTCAGACAGGGGTAGGTTAGAAAGCGCTCATTTTCGGTATTAGGTACCACGCTTGGAAAGATGATGGCCGAGTCGGGTGGCGAATCCCTTTTTGATAAGTTCAGTGAACAGAAAGTCCATTGGGCGATGATGATCGTTGCCCGTAATCTTCGATGTGGGGCTCGTGCTTCCAATCGTTTATACGATTGGAAAAAGAACGGTGTAATTTCTTTTGAAAATCGGAATTGCATGTTATGGTCCCATTTTTGGCTCCTGCATAGCTAAAAGAATGGATGTACAGGGACCCGGGGGCAGTGAAACATTTTTCAATAAACATAACCGCTGGCTCCCAGGTTTCGGCATGACCTTTTCACGATTTTATTGCCGAACTTGTCTTTTTAATGTTGATTGGAGCTTTCGATGCTGTGTTTGGTGAAGATTCAATATTGAATGATTGGATTGATTTCATTGGAAAACCGATCATCGCCCACATGGTTTCATTCTTTACATTAGGTTGCGCTAGAGGTTTTAATAAAGTAGAGCTAAACCAATTCATGTCTGTCCTGGTGTTATATTAAATTGTGCAATCGGTTCAGGCTCATTAACTCCATCACACGTGAATGGTGCAGAGTTTTGGATGATCAGCAGTCACACAGACGATAAAGTCTTGAACAGCTATGGAAATGATTATATCAGTCGTTTCACTTATCCTAATCTTACTATTGAATTCAATTGTTTAAGAGAAAGGAGCATGATGTAAATATGGAACATTCAGGTTATATGATGGGGATCGATATTGGCACGACGAGTACGAAAGTTGTTCTTTTTTCAAAAGGAGGGGAGGTTATCCAATCTTGTTCAAGGGGATATCCTCTGCACAGTCCAACTCCTTCCGTTGCGGAACAAGATCCCGAAGAAATTTATAAAGCGGTCATCATTGCCATAGGCGAGGTCATGATTGCAAGCGGTATTGAAAAGCAAGAACTGGGCTTCATATCGTTCAGTTCGGCGATGCATAGCTTGATCGCAATGGGTAAAGACGGCAGCCCGCTGACGAACAGCATTACATGGGCAGATAATCGAAGTGTTGCCTATGCGGAGAAATTGAAGGCTTCGGAACAGGGGATGCAATTGTATCACAGGACGGGAACCCCCATTCACCCAATGTCGCCCATCACGAAAGTAATGTGGTTAAGAAATGAACATTCAGGGATTTTTAACGAAACGGACAAATTTATAGGAATAAAAGAATACATCATCTATAAATTCTTCAATGAGTATGTGATGGATTATTCGCTCGCTTCTGCAACGGGCATGTTCAACTTGAATGAACTGAAGTGGGACCAAGAGGCACTCACCATTGCTGGAATTGGGGCGGACAAGCTGCCGTCGCTTGTCCCTACAACACATATCCTCTCAGGCTTAAGTGAGGAATTAGCTGCAAAAATGAACATTCATGCTGGGACCCCGTTTGTGATTGGCGCGAGTGATGGCGTGCTTGCCAACTTAGGTCAAAACGCAATCAAGCCAGGCGTTCTGGCAGTGACAATCGGAACGAGCGGTGCGGTAAGAACCGTCAGTGACAGGCCGCTTACCGATCCCAAAGGCAGGACATTCTGCTATGCCCTTACCGAGAATCATTGGGTAATCGGCGGACCGGTCAACAATGGGGGAATCACCTTCCGATGGGCACGCGATCAATTGGGCCGTGTGGAAATCGAAAAAGCGAAGGCTTCGGGACAGGACTCCTATGAGATTCTGACGGATATGGCTTCTAATATTGCACCTGGTTCCGATGGGTTGATATTCCATCCGTATATGGCTGGGGAACGGGCACCATTATGGAGTGCCGATGCAAGGGGCTCCTTCTTTGGACTGGCGCTTCATCACACCCGTGACCATATGGTCCGGGCAGTGCTGGAGGGTGTGATGTATAACTTGTACAGTGTCCTTATTGCTGTAAAGGAATTGACTGGTGCTCCCGAGAAGATTCATGCAAGCGGCGGATTTGTCCGTTCGAAGCTCTGGCGCCAAATCATGGCTGATATATTCAATCAAAATGTGACAATTCCCGAAAGCTTTGAGAGTTCGAGCTTAGGTGCCGCAGTTCTTGGATTATATGCTTTAGGTGAAATCGAAAGCCTTGATGAGGTTGAGGGTATGGTTGGTGAAACGAATGAACTTGTCCCGATCGAAGAGAACGTTAAAGTGTATGAAGAATTGATGTCGATTTATTTATCCGTGAGCAGGCAATTGGAAGGCGACTACAAGAGGATAGCCGATTTCCAAAGACGTCATTTAGAATGATTTTAGGGGAAGCAAGATGAATAAGCACTGTGTTTCAGGTTGTTTAAAAGAGAGCTGATTTCTGAAAACAACTGGAACTTTTTTTCAATAAAAACTGAGGCAAACAGGCTTTTCTTCGAAATTGTCTACAGTCTTAAAGCACAGATGCATAAGCGCTGTGCTTTTCTTCTTGCCTGGTAATTAAAATGGTAAGATGGTAGAAAACGATAAGGGGAATTTTCTTATGGGAGCCAGTAAAACGAATGCAATGCGAATTCTTGATAACAAACGTATAGGGTATGGCATGATGAGCTATGATGCCCGCGATGGAAAAATTGACGGGATCACTGTTGCGGACAAGATTGGAAAAGCGCCAGAAACCGTTTTTAAAACGCTTGTTACCCATAACGGACCGAAGCAACTTTACGTATTTGTCATCCCTGTAGCCACCGAACTGGACTTGAAAAAAGCAGCGAAGGCCGCAGGTGCAAAAAAAATTGAAATGCTTGCGGTTAAAGATCTGCAAAAATACACAGGGTACATTCGGGGAGGCTGTTCCCCAATCGGAATGAAAAAGCAATACCCGACCTTTATCGATGAAAGTGCAACAAACCTGCCTGAAATCATTGTAAGTGGAGGGAAAATCGGTACACAGATCGTTTTAAAACCATCAGAATTCCTGGAAGTCACACAAGCGGAATCAGTAGCCCTGATAAAATAAATTGTTTACCTTTAGGTATTCACCTATTAGGCCTTTTCTTCATACGCTGTCTTGAAGCACATCTTTATTGTGAGGGAGAGTGTGAAAGTGGCAGGAAAAGTGATGAATTATTTTGCTGGAGGCAATACGGCTAAAGGTTTTTATAGTTTATATGATTCCAATTTAACAGGTCTGGAAAGATTATTCATATTAAAAGGCGGACCTGGTTCCGGTAAATCGACCATTATGAAAAAAATCGGCCAAGAATGGCTGGATAAAGACTATGACATCGAGTATTTACATTGTTCGTCCGATAATGATTCCATTGATGGAGTAATCATACCGGCTTTGAAAATCGGTATCGTGGATGGGACTGCGCCGCATGTGATTGAGCCGAAGGCACCAGGGGCCATTGAGGAATATGTCAATCTTGGGGCTGCCTGGGATTCCCAGCAGCTGGCTTCTGAAAGAGCGGCCATCATAAAATTGACGAATGCGAGAAGCAAGAGTTTCGAGAAGGCATATGCCCTATTCGCTGAAGCATTGAGAATACATGATGAATGGGAAGACATTTATAAGTCAAATATTGATTTCGCAAAGTTGAATGGGTTGACCAATAAATTGATAGAAGGCTTTTATAGAGATATTGTCCTTAATAAGAAGTCGGATGTGCGTCACCGATTCTTAGGTGCAGCTACACCAAAGGGTGCAGTTGATTTCATCCCCAATATTACTGAGGGAATACAAAAACGGTACTTTTTAAAGGGACGTCCAGGTTCAGGGAAATCTACGATGCTGAAGAAGATTGCAAAGGCTGCGGAGCAAAGGGGCTTTGATGTGGAAGTATATCATTGTGGTTTCGATCCGCATAGCTTGGACATGGTAATCGTCCGGGAGGTAGGGATCGCCATTTTTGACAGCACATCCCCTCATGAATACTTCCCGAGTTGTGGAGGGGATGAAATCATTGATATATATAAAACGGCCATCCTGCCAGGAACAGATGAAATATATGCCGATCAGTTAAAGGATGTTTCCACCAGGTACCGGTCGAAAATGAATGAGGCGACAGCAAATCTGGCTAAGGCAAAAGAGCTGCATGACGAACTCGAAAAGATTTATGTAAAAGCAATGGATTTTACAGCCATCGATGATATTCAAAAAGACATCAATGAACAGATTACTGAACGGGCACAAGATATCGATAGAAAAACGATTCTACATTAAGAAAACAAGCTGCACCTACCTTAATTAGGTGCAGCTTGTTTATATACATAAAAGGATTTTTTAATCCCTGAAGCCATACCAAGAATATATACGGGTTTGTTAAACGTGTTTATCCACGCTCTTTCGGTTAAAATAGGGATTATATTGAAAAAAGGGGCCGATTGGATTGATAAAGACGATTGCAATTGATATGGACGGAACATTGCTAAACAAAATGCAAAAGGTCAGTGAGGAAAATAAACAAGCAATCCAGAGGGCGCAAAGCGAGGGAGTGGAAGTGATCATTGCTACTGGAAGATCTTATGTGGAAGCGAGGTTCGCTTTAGCTGAAGCAGGCATCGTTTGCCCTGTCATCTGTGTAAATGGTGCTGCCCTCTTCACGGAGGAAGGGAAGATCGCCGCCTCCAATCCAATGTCAGCTGCCACTGCTAAAATGGTCGCTGAATTCCTCGAAGAACAAGAGATTTATTTCGAAATATATACGAGTCAGGGAATTTATTCTAAAGACTATGAAAACGCAATATCTGTTTTGGTTGATGTATTCGTTACAGCCAATCCGGACATTGACCCTGAGAGTATGCGAAAATATGCGGAGCAGCGTTTACAGCTTGGACAGGTAACTTCCATTTCCGATTATTCCGAGTTATTCAGCCGTTCGAATAAGGAATATTATAAAATTCTCAGCTTTTCAAAGGATTTAACTTTATTAAATCAAATTGCTTCCAAATTGGAAGGACAGGGAGTTACAGTCACTTCATCGGGACGTGAAAATGTGGAAATCATGAGTGAAACAGCTCAAAAAGGTACGGCACTTGAAACATATGTGAAAGGAAAATCCGGCTCGATGCAGGAAACGATGGCTATTGGGGATAATTATAATGATGTATCCATGTTTGAACGGGTAGGTTTGTCTGTCGCAATGGGAAATGCCCCTCTCGAAATTAAAAAGCTTTGTGATGAAGTAACAGGCAAGAATGATGAATCCGGTGTCGCGGAGGCCATTTTAAAGGTACTTAAACAGTCAGCCTATTAAACTGATGAATCGAAGGGGGAAAAGACTTTGAAAAAATTGCTCTTATTTTTCCTTATGGCTACATTATTTTTAACTGGTTGCAACATGAATGATGACGAGAGCAAAAACCAGCCGAATCCTGACAAAGAAGTGACGGGCACTTTAGGGGAAGACCCGGATGTGTTGGTAACGAACCTGCAGGCCCCGTGGTCGATTCAGAAGAATGGGGACACAATGTATGTGTCAGAGCGGACAGGAACCATCGTCGAATGGGACAAGAATAAGATGACACGGCAAAAGGTCAACCTTAAAAAGACATTGTCAGCAAAAGCGGAAGCTGGGTTGCTTGGATTTTTACTAGCGCCCGATTTCTCTAAGAGCGGGCAAGCTTTCGCCTATTATACTTATGAAGAGGGCGGGGAATCCATCAATCGCATCGTCGTTTTAGAAAAAAATGATGATAAATGGCAGGAGATGGAGACCTTAATCGACGGAATACCAAGCGGGGACTTCCACCATGGCGGCAGGATCAAGCTTGGACCGGATGATAAGCTATATGCAACAACAGGTGATGCCAGAAAGTCCGAGATCGCACAGGACATAGATTCTTTAGGCGGGAAAATTCTGCGCTTGAACCTGGATGGCACCATTCCGAAAGATAATCCTTTCGGGAATTCGTACGTCTATTCATACGGTCACCGTAATCCACAAGGTCTGGCTTGGGATGAAGCAGGACAGTTGTATGAAAGTGAGCACGGAGATTCGGCTCACGATGAATTAAATAAAATTGACCCGGGTAAGAACTATGGCTGGCCAGAGATACAGGGCGATGAGCAAAAACCTGATATGGTAAAACCATTGATTCATTCCGGTGAAAATACATGGGCTCCTTCAGGCATGGCCTATTTTGACGGAAAGCTCTATTTTGCAGCTTTAAGGGGCGAAGCGCTTAAGAGTTATGATGTAAAGAGCGGAAACCTGACTAATATCATCACGGGCTCAGGAAGGATACGTGATGTATTCGTTGATGAAGAATCCCTTTATTTCATAAGCAACAATACGGACGGCCGAGGAAATCCTGATGAAAAGGATGATAAGCTATATCGTTTGCCGCTATCTCGGTTAAATATGCCTTGATGTTATCAATGAGAAGAAAAGAAGCATATATTCGGAAACCTCGCTAATAGCGGGGTTTACTTTTTGTGTTTGGCCCCAAACTCACGAGAATAATCGTGAAACTCACGAGTAAAAGTGTGAAACTCACGAGTAAAAGTGTGAAACTCACGAGTAAAAGCGCGAAACTCACGAGTAAAAGCGTGAAACTCACGAGTAAAAGTGTGAAACTCACGAGTAACGCCCAAATTCACGAGTATTTGCTCGAAACTCACATGAAAAGCTTGAATCTCCTGAAAGGGGGAGTTTTTTGTCCCGGAAGTGATGGAGAAGCTGAGGATACAGTGTGCATACGACTTTTTTCGTTATCTTGAGGGCTAGACTTTTTTAATGAATAGGTGTATAGTTACCTAGGTAACTACTTTACAGGAGGAATATCTTTGTCCTTTCAAAATGGTTTTTTTCATCATAACTTACAATTTTCAAGGTCTTTTACGAAAAAGTTAAATGAACAATTGGCCAAGGTTGATCTTTATCATTCCCAATGGTCGATTGTATATTATCTGAGTCAGTTTGGCTGTTCTACGCTTGTTGAAATAAGCACTTATTTAGATGTGGAGAAACCGACGGTAACAAGGACGGTAAACCGGTTGGAAGAACTTGAGTTGATTGAACAAGTCCCAGGAAAAGATAAACGGGAACGGAGAATACAGTTAACGGAGTCAGGTTTAAGGACTTATCATGAGGCCAAAAAGGTAGTTGAAGAATTTGAACTTCAATTAATGAGCGGTTTGGCTGAAGAAGACCGGGAGGCAACATTGCGAACGTTGATTTTCCTAAAGGAAAAATTAAAACAATAGTAAGGAAGAAGGATTGAAATGAATCACAAACCGAAATTGTGGACGAAAGACTTTCTGATTGTTTCGTCTGCGAACTTTTTTCTATTTTTAACTTTTTATGTCTTGATGGTGACATTGACCATTTATACGATGGATAATTTTCATGCGTCGCAAGCAGAAGCAGGGCTTGCTTCAAGTATTTTTGTTCTGGGGGCTGTTCTTGTCAGACCGATTGCAGGGAAAAAAATTGACAAGGTCGGCCGCAGAAAGATGTTGCTTGGCTCGTTGGTTCTATTCCTGATTGCATCCATTGGCTATTTCTTGGTGAATAGTTTATCCCTCTTATTGATCGATCGGCTTATTCACGGTTTTGCGTTTGGCCTTGCCACTACGGCAACTGGAACGATTGCTGCAGATATCATTCCGAATGAAAGACGCGGGGAAGGTACAGGTTACTTTGCCATGAGCACAAACTTGGCAATGGCATTCGGTCCGTTCATTGGATTGCTGATAACACAGCATTTCAGTTATTCCATCATTTTCTATGCTGCCTCCTTATTTGCCGCATTTTCTTTAGTTGCATCATTATTCATGAATGTGCCTGAAGGGGAAAAGGGCGGATCTTCACCACAAAAAGGATTTAAGATCAGCGATTACTTTGAAAAAAGGGCACTGCCCATTTCCATTTTTATCGGATTTGCCGGATTTACCTATTCGAGCATCTTGTCCTATTTAACGTCTTTTGCAAAGGAAATGGATTTAATGGATGCGGCAAGCTTTTTCTTTGTCGTTTTTGCTGTTTTCCTTTTGGCATCCCGTCCGTTTACAGGTCGGATGTTTGATGTGAAGGGGGAAAATGCAGTTATTTACCCATCGCTCTTACTATTTGCCGTCGGTATGGTCATCCTGAGTCAATCCCATCATGGTATCACGCTTCTGATTGCCGGCGCCTTGATCGGAGTGGGGTACGGTACATTCCAATCAAGCTGTCAAGCGATTTCCATCAAGGAAGCCCCACCAAATCGGATGGGATTAGCTACATCCACCTTTTATACAATGTATGACTTCGGTATTGGTGTTGGCCCATTCCTATTGGGATTCCTTATTCCATTTACAGGGTTCAAAGGGTTATTCATGGGAATGTCGATCTTGGCATTCGTGCTTATTGGCATTTATTTCTTGGCACATGGAAAAAGGGCCTCGGCAAGAACGAAAATGCAGCATGAGGAACGCTTGTCTGCCTAACTTTTTTAAATATGATTGTATAAAATGAAGAATTTTGGGGATGCTTATATTATGATTGATTTTCCAAAGTATCCCCCTTTTCTCCGCCTGTAATCCACAGGCGTTTTTTTTATGCCATAAACAAAAGAAAACCGCCTTATTGGCGGTTTTCTTGAAATTTATAGGTCCATAATCTTTCTTTGCGGATCCAGTCTAGAAAATCTGCATCCTGGTTTTCGAATTTCTCTTTCCAATCGATCACCATTGCCTGCGTTTGCGAACGGTGGGCAGTGAATGCAGCTACCTTTTTTTCTTCGACGGCAGAGATATCATGAATGATGTCAGGCTGTCCCAATTCGTCAATGCAGTTATTCGAGAAGGCGACACAATGAAGTTTAGGTCTCTCTTTCTCTTCCATTCTTTCCACGGCCCGAACTACAGCCCGTGCTGTCGCTTCATGGTCTGGATGGACACTGTATCCTGGGTAAAACGTAATGATCAATGAAGGATTCAATTCATTGATGGCATCGGTAAATAATGAAGTCAGCTTTTCATCATCTTCGAATTCAATTGTCTTATCACGCAATCCAAGCATGCGTAAATCTTGGATGCCAATCGCATTTGCTGCATCGATTAATTCCTTTTTCCGAATTTTAGGGAGCGATTCCCTTGTTGCGAATGGAGGGTTTCCTAAATTACGTCCCATTTCTCCTAAAGTTAAGCATAAATAGGTGACAGGAGTGCCCGCTTCTCTATGAAGGGCAAGCGTTCCGGAGACCGAGAAGGCTTCATCATCGGGATGTGGGAATATAACTAATACATGGCGTTCTTTTTCCAAGGTATATTTCTCCTTCCGTTCTACTTACAGTGAGTATGTTATCGGTGAATGGGAGTTATCATCGGAATTATATGATATATATCAAGAAAGTTGTCATCATTCAAAGGGAGTGGGACTGAGCTGCATGGAGACAGCAAGCTTTCCGGAAAAATCAAGGCCTGCCAATAGCAACCTCCCCTGTTCATCGATTTCGAAATGGTTAACGCCTTCTGCATATACCCAGCCAATATTGAGCTTCAAGCCGACGCGGTAGGGTCCATCCCCAACTATCTTGCCATGTTCATACTGTATAAAAGCGTTACGAATATAAGCACCTGCCGAAAAGAAAGCTTCATCTACATGAGTGGCATAGGCACCATTTGTCGTTTCAAGGTGAAGATATACATCTTGTCCGGCGAAAGAATCAATGGCATTTTGCACCTCTGTACGGTCTATTGGTTTCATTCGATAATTTCCTCCTTAACTGGGCGGCTAGATAAGCTTTTCCTTCTTTCTATTTTACTAAATAAAAACAAAAAAAGCGAAAAAGGCCGCTCGATGAATTTGAGCGGCCTTTAAACTTGATGTTTTATTTTTGTGTTTCTTCAGCAATTCCATATTTATGGTATGCACCATGATTGACCGGACCGACATAGTCATTCATCTTCCAAGAATGGCGAACCGCCTCGGTGATGAAGTCTTTAGAAATGAGGATAGCCTCACGAGGGCTTTTCCCTTCAGCCAGCTGAGCTGCGATGGCTGCAGAAGATGAACAGCCGGCACCATGTGTATTGGTCGTTTCGATTTTTTCCGATTCAAGGATTTCAAATTCTTGTCCATCAAATAAAAGGTCTATGGCTTTATCATGATCCAGCTTATTACCGCCTTTGATCAAGACATATTTTGCACCAAGCGCATGAATCTTTTCAGCTGCAGCCCTCATATCATCAATCGTCTTGATAGGCGCAGTTCCCGCTAACTGAGCGGCCTCGAACAGGTTAGGCGTGACTACAGTTGCACGTGGAACAAGCAATTCGCGCAGAGCTACAGCCGTTTCAGGGTGCAATACTTCATCTTCGCCTTTACATACCATAACTGGATCGATTACGACTTTGTCCAGCTTCAACTCATCTATTTTACGGGCAACAAGTTCAATGATTTCCACTGATCCAAGCATTCCCGTTTTCATGGCATCAATGCCGATTGATAGAATCGTTTCGATTTGGGCTTCCAAAACTTCGACCGGTGTAGGGAATACATTATGGGCCCAGCCATTCTTCGGATCCATCGTCACGATTGTGGTTAAAGCGGACATGCCGTAAACGCCGAATTCTTGGAATGTCTTTAAATCTGCTTGAAGTCCCGCGCCGCCGCTCGAATCAGATCCGGCAACTGTCATAGCTCTTTTCATAGTCATTATGTGACCTCCTCAGGAGAATTAGATATCGATATTATCAGCATACCAGTTAATATCCTATTTTTAGAATATACCAAAATTTCTTTTATGTAAAACTTAGTTTTCAGCCTAATATGAGTGTCTTGGAGAAGGAAGTGCAATCGCCTCGCATAAGTCATTTTTCGGACCTCGAATTAAGGGAATTGAATGGATGGGCAGCCAGCATTTTTAGCCTCGGATCCCACTTCCACCTTTTGGTAGGAAAAGCGAAGTTTGTGGAAGTGTCATTATTTTCAAAGTTGATTTAAAATATTTAATATAGTGGAGACACACATTTAGTATAGCTTTACCGTTCGATCCTGGATTAAACCCAAAAAAGGGAGGTTGATTCTTATGGAATGGACAATGTTGCTTTTAGCTGGTGGGAAATCAAGCCGTATGGGAGTGAATAAGGCACTTTTGACCATAGGCGGCGTTGTGAACATTTCAAGAGTGGCATCCGAATTGAAAAAGGTGTCAGAAAACATTATGGTCATTACGAATACATTTGAAGAATATCATTTTCTGCAACTTCCGCTAATTCAGGATTTACATAAAGATCAAGGACCTCTTGGCGGATTGCATGCAGGGTTGACCTCATCGAAAACGGAGCTTCAGTTCCTTGCGGCGTGTGATATGCCGTTTGTGAGTGCAGATGCCATAAAGGATATCATTTCCCATTATGAACCTGGATTCGATGCTGTCATTCCAGAAATAAATGGCAGGCTCCAGCCGCTTTTTGCTGTTTACCATAAAAGGTGTCTTCCTGTACTGACGGAGTGTTTATTAAAACATGAAGTAAAAATGAGTCTATTCTTGGAAAAGATTTCAGTGAAAATCATGAAAGAAACCGACTTTAAGTTATATCGCGAGAATCCTGAACATTTTCACTACATTTTTTTCAATATGAATACGAAGGAAGATTATCAAGAGGCAGGTTATATTGATCAAACTGAATTAAATATAAAGGATGGTAGACATGAATTATAATATTTCAAAAGAACCGATTGTCATCCAGGAAGTGATTGATAAAGTAGTCAGTCGAAATGCAGGTGCCGTCACGACCTTTATTGGTACAGTGAGGGAAATGACGAAAGGAAAAAAGACTCTCTTCTTAATTTACGAAGCGTATGTACCGATGGCCATCAAGAAATTGGAGCAAATCGGATCTGAGATCAAGGAGCGTTGGCCTGATGCAGAAACGGCGATCACCCATCGTGTAGGTAAACTTGAAATCACGGATATCGCAGTGGTTATTGCCGTTAGTACGCCACATCGAAATGATGCATATGAGGCGAACAGGTATGCGATTGAAAGAATTAAAGAAATCGTTCCGATTTGGAAAAAAGAACACTGGGAAGATGGGGAGACATGGGTAGGAAACCAGTTGGAAACCGTTCCATATCCATCAGGGAAACCGGAAGAGGGGGATATTGATGATTAATGTACTTTTATTTGCCCAACTGAAAGATGAGCTAGGCAAAGAGACTCTTTCTATAGAAGGAAATGGAATGAGTGTTGCCCAGCTAAAAGGAAAGATGAAGGTGGATTTTCAATTGGAGGGTCTTGAAACCGTGATGACAGCGGTCAATGAAGAATTTGCCGATGATGACACGATTTTATCTGATGGAGATACAGTTGCATTCATTCCGCCAGTAAGTGGTGGCTAAAAGCGTCCGGAAGGGAGGGTTCACGGTGAAAGAGCGATATTCAAGGCAGACTTTATTCGCCCCCGTTGGTGAAGGGGGACAATTGAAGATTATGAAGAAGCATGTCTTGCTACTTGGTGCAGGGGCTTTGGGATCTGCTAATGCCGAGGCCCTTACTCGTGCAGGAGTAGGGAAGCTTACCATTGTCGACAGGGATTATGTCGAGACCAGTAATTTACAGCGCCAGCAAATGTATACGGAACGGGATGTCGCGGAGAAACTGCCAAAAGCAGAAGCGGCAAAGCGTCATTTATTTGATATCAACCATGAAGTTGAAGTGAATGCCATCATCATGGACGCAACTGCCCAGAACCTCGAACAGCTGGTTGGTGATGTTGATTTGATATTGGATGCAACCGATAATTTTGAGACACGGATGATTATTAATGATTTATCACAAAAGCTTCATATACCGTGGATTTATGGGGCATGTGTTGGGAGCGTAGGGATGACTTTGACGATCCTTCCCGGGCAGACTCCATGTTTGCACTGTTTGCTTAAAGCGATTCCGATTCAAGGAATGACCTGTGACACAGGAGGGATCATATCACCAGCTGTAACGATGGTAGTGGCACACCAAACTGCCGAAGCTTTGAAAATCCTTGTTGAAGATTGGGAATCGGTACGGCCTGCACTTGTTTCTTTTGATCTGTGGAGAAATCAATACCAAACCGTTAAATTGACAAAAGCGAAAAAGAAAGATTGTCTCTCATGCGGAGAGCAGAGGACATACCCCTTTTTAACAATGGAAAATGCAACGAAAACGGCTGTTCTTTGCGGGAGGGATACTGTACAGGTAAGACCGCCAAAACCTTTGGAACTGCAACTCGAGAAATTAGCCAAAGATCTGGACGGCAGCGGTTATTTGGTGAAATTCAATCCATTTCTTCTTTCCTGTGAAAAAGCTGGGGAACGTATCGTCATTTTCAAGGATGGCCGGGCGTTGATTCACGGTACGAAGGACATGGTCCATGCAAAGGCCGCGTACCAAAGCATCCTGGGATAATGATTATAAAAAACGAGGCAGCCGGTTAAGGAGCCTCGTTTTTTATGAATCCATATAGGGTAATGGTATCGGGTTTTAGTGTGTAACCCCGTCTTTATTATCTTGTTTGGAAGCAACGATGACTACTTTTCCTTCGTCAAGCACTTCCTCGTAACGTTCTGCCTCCATATCACTAAGGCCAAGGTTGCTCATTCGATTACGAAGTTCATCTCCGCGTGATTTAAAGAGATTTCCGACGGTATCAAGGAAACCTTGTTCCTTCATGCCTACACCTTCTGTATTTGTATTCTCGGTAAGGTGTTTAGAACGGGTTTTATCATGGGCAAACAAATATACATCGTCTTTCGTATAACCTGATGTAACTAATTCATCGATTTTTTCCTTTGCTTGTAAACCGTTTTCCACTACATGTACTTGATACATATAAACTCCTCCTTGAATTTTATTAAGATTCTCTTGAATATAGGTAAATGGAATCTTGCTTATTACAGTTATTTGTTGGCTATAGTATTATATAACCTCATTTGGGCTCTGATAAACATTTATATCGAAGAATATTTAGTAAGTGGTGAAGCGGAATACCTTCTGTATGCGGTAGGTCAAGTATTTGAAGACAGGCAGTTTCTTTTGGTATTCACTGTAATCCACCGTGTATGTTCCGTTTTGATTTGTCCAGAGTCTATGGAAGTAGCTATCGACATCCTTGGAAACGTCCGCATCATTTGGAGCATGGATTTCAACATTCGCTTCAAGATTATAGTCATCTAGATTACGTGAAGTATAATTAGCCGATCCTCCAAGAATAACGGTTTCATTAGCCCTTTGGATCATCATCAATTTTGTATGGAACTGTTCTTTATCTGTTTTGTACCAGCGGATCGAGATGTTTTCATCCCCCAGTTTTTCGAATTCGGCGGCAACCGGAAGATTGGGCAGCCCGATTTTTTCACTTCCGAATGCGTTTTGATTCGGATCCAATATCATTTCAATCTTCACACCCCGTTTAGCTGCATCCGTTAATGCCTCGACAACCTCGCGATCGGCAATGTAGAACATGGCAAGATGGATCTTGTCCCCATTTTCAGCATCCTTAATTGCCGTTAGGACATGTTTATTGATTTTTCCTTCCGTTAGCAGTTGTACCGATATCGGTCCTTTATCTGCTGATGTCTCCTTGAACTCAGGAAATGGCTTTGGTCCTCCCGAGAATTTCGAAGCGGCTTCTTCGGCTTTAACAAAATCGCCGATGATATTCCCGTCCATCTGGAAAGCAATATTGGAATGGAATCCACTTGCGTCATGAGGATTGGCGGATGAGATGATGGCCGTTTTTTCAGTCGCGACCACTTTTCTGTGATTGGCTTTGATATTCATCAGTCTAAGATAGGAACGCAAGGTGACCTTTGGTGCGCTTTTAGCCATTGGATTGACAATCCAGCCTTTCCCGCTTTCACCGAACCATTGGAAAAAGGTCCGATACACACCTGAATAGAGAGGATTCGGATCCCGGAGGCGGTCTAAGTTGGTAACAATGACATCAATTCCATTTTTCTTCATCGTTTCCAATGCCTCTAACTGGTAGGCATTATAGGAAGTATTCACTTCATCAGTAATGAATATAACCTGGAGGTCAGGTTTCTTTTTCTTCTGTTCAACCAGATTATCCTTCAGTGTCTCGGTTAATTTCGGGAAGTTTATCTTTTCATCATAAAAAGCATTAAACAAAAACATATCGATTACGATATAAGAATCAGCCTCCTCTATGGCTTGATTTATGGTTTGGAAAATTCGCTGCTCATGTTGCAGATTCCCTTGTTCATCGTGATAGGATAGATCATAGATGAAATCGATATCCTCGACATGATGAACCTTCCCTTCATAAGAAATGCCATCGGGGAGTGGCTTGTAGCTGTTATAGGCAATGACGATTGCAAGGACGATCAAAATGCTGACAAGCAGATAAAATCGTTTTCTTTTGTACCATTTTTTCATAGGGAAGCCTCCAACATGGTTAAATTGCTTGCTAACTTTCTATTTTCCCACTTTTAGGGTATATGGAAACATAAATCGTAATCTATGGAAAAAGGCAAGGCTATGAAGTTTGATATAATATAGTAGTTTCAAAAAGTGGAAAGGGGCTGTGGCAGATGGCAAAGCAGTTTTTAACAAATGATTGGTGGCCTCTATTGAAAGAGGAATTCAATAAAGAATATTACCAGGAGCTATGGGGATTTATAAAGCAAGAGTACAGTCAGCAAGTCATTCATCCGGATCAGGACGATATTTTCAATGCGCTTCACTATACTCCTTTTGAAGATGTAAAGGTCGTCATCCTTGGACAGGACCCTTACCATGGCCAGGGTCAGGCGCATGGCCTTAGTTTTTCAGTTAAGCCGGAGGTTCGCATCCCACCTTCTTTAAGAAATATCTTTAAAGAGTTACACACTGATCTTGGCTATGAGGTTCCGGATAATGGTTACCTGGCCGAATGGGCAAAACAGGGAGTGCTTCTATTGAATACCGTCTTGACTGTCCGTGAGGGAGAGGCGCACTCACACCGCGGAAAAGGGTGGGAAATCTTTACGAATCAAGTTATTCGCCTATTGAATGACCGTCCGAAACCGGTTGTATTCATCCTGTGGGGGAAACCAGCTCAAACCAAAATGCCTTTGATTGATGAAACCCGCCATAAAATCATTAAGTCCGTACATCCGAGTCCGCTGTCGGCTTCCCGTGGTTTCTTTGGCACCAGACCTTTTTCCAAAACAAATCAATTGCTGATGGAAATGGGGGAATCCCCAATTGATTGGAAAATCCCGAACCGATGATATCGGCAAGAAAACGAAACGGGTGAATTGTAGGGCGTGCCGCCATTTCTATATAACTTGGGATCCCAGTTTTCCAAAGGGCTGCCGTGCTTTTCAATTCAAAACATCAAACCAGCCTTCTCTTGATGTTTTCCATTCTTCAGGACAGCCATGCTTGAAATTTCAAGACAAGCCAATGAAAAGGTAGGAAATATGCAAGGTGTATTCTTCTCCGATTTTTGCTATGCTAGTTATGATAGTTTTGACCTGTATATAGACGAGGTGGTAAAGTTGGATATTTCATCAAGACAAATGTTAGATAAAATCGAAGAGCTTGCTATAAAAGCGAAACAGGCAAATTCAGAGGATAAGGTGCAGGGGTATGTAATTGCCATTAAGTCCCTTTGTGAAGTGATGGTTGATGAAAAAGCTGCGAACATCAGCATACCGAAGCCAATCACATTGACCCAGCCCGTCATGTCGGCTACACCGAATGTAGAGCCGGTTAAAATGGATGAGGCCAATGGGGAGTCCTTGTTCGATTTTTAAGTTAGGGAAGGGGAGCGAAATCATTGAAACTGTTCATCATTTTAGGTGCATTGAATGGGTTTATAGCTGTGGCACTAGGTGCATTCGGTGCACACGGACTGGAAGGGAAAATTCCTGATAAATATTTGGAAACTTGGCAAACCGCTGTTCAATATCAAATGTTCCATGCGGTGGGTTTATTGGTACTCGGTTTATTGGCTGGGAAAATTTCTAGTCCGCTGATCAACTGGTCCGGCTGGCTTATGCTAATAGGAATTATCCTGTTTTCCGGAAGCCTATTCGTTCTAAGCGTTACGCAAATCAAAGTCCTTGGTGCCATCACACCGCTTGGCGGGGTTTCATTCTTGGTCGCTTGGGTCTTAATGATCATTGCTGCATATAAATACTTGTAATGGAATTAGCTGATTTTCTTAGATCAGCCTTTTTTGGAAAAAGTCATTCCAATATAAAAAGAGCCTCAGAATCAAATAGATTCTGAGGCTCTTCTTTAGTGGATTTTCTTCACCTTGGCGAATAGGTGGCAAGCCCAGCGCCTCCAAATGGATATTCATATTCGATTTCTTCATCAAACGTTATATAATCTAAGTATACCATCGGGATTAAGTATCGTTTTCCCGTTTGAGGGTCGCTTATGATTAAATGATCGCGTCCTGCAGCCTCAATGATTCCTTTGAAGATCTTGGCATTCCATTCCTTGTTGTTTTCAAACGTTGTATAAACAGTGACCAATTTCCCTTTATTCAAACGCAAGATGTTCTCGATGTATGATTGTTCGACCGGAAGCATGCCAGGTATCTGCGGTCCGGAAGGGGGTTGCCCCATCGTCATCGGCATTTGTTGTGGCGTGCCTGCCATAGTGGGCTGTTGTGGCTGGTATGGTGGTTGTTGGAATCCTTGCTGCGGGAATCCTTGCTGCGGGAATCCTTGCTGCTGGTTAGGATTCTGCTGCCTTAGTTCAGGCTCATTATTTTCATAGGGGTAATAAGGGCTTCCTCCGTACGGGTAATTACCATAAGGATTATTTTGTGACATTGCATTCCCTCCTGAATTCAAGGTTTAGTTGATGCTGTGGAATTTGGACAATCCGAGAGTATGGACTGGGAGAAACAGTGCGATTTATAGCGACCGGTAGTATTGTATATGTTTTCTGGACAATCCCCGGGTGGCTTAAAAAACCACAATGAATGTTAAGCGATACATAACGGCTGCCGTTCATGATATAAGCCATATCCTCTTGCCGGCTAATGAATAGAAGTAACGTTCCTTCACCTCGCTGGAGTCAGGACTTGCCTTGATCGATTTTCCTGAAGCTGAATGGGACTGTGAAAAAATAAATTCATCACTATTGAAAATGTATGGGATGAGGATTGGAATTATTCCACAGCAGGGGAAAATAAAAAGGAGCGGACGCAAAAAAAGCTTCCGGAAAACCGGAAGCCCACAGCCTTATACGTATAGGAATGAAGATACATTTTCTTCAGGCAGGATATTGCCTACAAAGAAAGAACCAAATGCAGCGTAACGTGCACTCACTTCATCAAAACGCATTTCATAGATTAATTTTTTAAATTGAAGGACATCATCTGCGAATAGAGTCACGCCCCATTCATAATCGTCAAAACCGACAGAACCCGAAATGATTTGTTTTACTTTACCGGCATAACTGCGGCCAATCAAGCCGTGGGAACGCATTAAGCCTTTGCGCTCTTCCATGGAAAGCATATACCAGTTATCATCGCCATCACGACGCTTGTCCATTGGATAGAAGCATACATGTTTCGCTTTTGGTAGTATCGGATAAAGTCTGGAACGAACATGGGGGTTCTGATAAGGATCCTCACCATCTCCGCCAGCTAAGTAATTGCTTAATTCCACGACGGAAACGTATGAATAAGCGGGAATTGTATATTCGGCAAGCTTCGTTTTGTTGAATTCGTTTTCGATTGCATTCAATTCTTCCATGGTTGGGCGGGCAAACATAAGCATGAAGTCCGCTTTCTGACCAACGATGGAATATAGGGCATGGCTGCCTTCATTGTCGCTTTGTGTCATATTCCATTTATCCAGTAAACCTTGGAATTCTGAGATGGCCAATTGGCGTTCGTCACTTGATAACGTTTTCCAAGAAGCCCAGTCGATCAGACGGAAATCATGTAAACAATACCAGCCGTCCAGTGTTTGTGCTGCTTCACTCATTACGATCACTCCTAAGTCTTATTATAACTTTAATATAACATAGTTTCAGTATAAGGAAATTTATATCAACCCGCAAACACCATCACTGTTTTTCGGTGTTTCTGCATTTTTCAAATTTGCGGATGGCTGGAATTTACCTGGCTGCTGGAGTATTCTTAAAAGAAGACGACAATGGATTTTAACGGATGGTTAAATATAGAAAAAATGGGGGAAACGTATCTAAAAGGAGGAAGAGCCAGTGAGCGATTTATTTGAAATATTGGAATCGAAAATTATGGGGCATAATTTAAAGATCGTTTTTCCAGAAGGGTTGGATGAACGGATTTTGGGAGCGGCAGGCAGGCTTGCCAAGGCTAAACTGGTGACACCGGTATTGATCGGGGATATCGGGTTGATTCAAGAGAAGGCAAAAGATCTAAAAATCTCCCTTGATGCAATCGAAATATATGATCCGAAGAATTATATCAAGATGGATGAAATGGTTGAAGCCTTCGTGAAGGTCCGTGATGGTAAAGCGACCGATATACAAGCACGTGAAATCTTAATGGATGAGAACTATTTTGGAACCATGCTCGTCCATATGAAACTGGCACATGGAATGGTTAGTGGCGCAACGCATTCGACTGCCGATACGGTTCGTCCAGCCTTAAAGATCATTAAAACAAAACCAGGCGTCCAAAAAACCTCGGGAGTGTTCATCATGGTCCGGGATGAAGAAAAATATGTATTCGCGGATTGTGCGATCAATATAAACCCCGATTTCCAGGACCTGGCTGAAATTGCTATAGAAAGTGCGAAGACTGCACAAATGTTCGATATCGAACCGCGTGTGGCGATGCTGAGCTTTTCGACAAAGGGATCGGCAACATCCCCCGAGACCTTAAAAGTGGTTGATGCCGTCGATTTGGCAAAAGAAATGGACCCTGAAGTCATTCTTGATGGGGAATTTCAGTTTGACGCGGCCTTCGTTCCTTCGGTAGCAAGGAAAAAAGCACCGGATTCCCTTATTCAGGGGGATGCAAATGTTTTTATTTTCCCAAGTCTCGAAGCAGGGAACATTAGCTATAAGATGGTCCAGCGCTTGGGTGGCTTCGAAGCGGTCGGCCCGATCCTTCAGGGGCTGAATCGTCCGGTGAATGACCTTTCGAGGGGATGCAGTGAAGAGGATGTATATAAACTGGCTGTCATTACAGCGGCACAGGGATTTGTGGCGCAGTATCAATAGGCAGCTTGAGGATTAAATGTAGAGGGAGATTCATATGGGTGAAACAGATTCATTATTAATGCAGCAAGAGTGGAGGATTATTGATCAATCTTCCGTTGGACCTCAGTTTCCTGCTCTGGAGTCCTTTGCGATGGATGATACATTTTGCGCCTCCGTAGGGTCAGGTAAATCAGCGGCCGTAGCCAGGGCGTGGGTACACCACCGAACCATAGTCATGGGTATACAGGATACGAAGTTGCCTTTTCTTAAAAAGGGTTTGGAACATTTGGAAGGACATGGTTTTCAGGCCATCGTGAGGAATTCCGGAGGGCTAGCAGTCGTTCTGGATGAGGGGGTCCTTAATTTTTCGCTCATTTTTCCTGAAAACGAGCAGAAAATTGAAATCAATCGTGGATATGATGCGATGTGGAAGCTTGTCCAATTGATGTTTTCCGATTTTCCAGTCAAGATGGAGGCGAGGGAAATCGTCGGTTCCTATTGTCCTGGCAGTTATGATTTAAGTATAAATGGGCAAAAGTTTGCCGGTATATCCCAACGCAGGATCCGCAATGGCGTAGCGGTGCAAATCTATTTGTGTGTCAATGGAAGCGGGGCTGAGCGTGCCAGTCTCGTGAAGGGTTTTTATGATGCAGCTAAAGGAAATGCAGAAACCAAATTCACTTATCCTGATATCGTCCCCTCGGTAATGGCTTCCCTATCCGAATTGTTGGGTGTGCAATTGAGTGTTCAAGACGTGATGCTCAGATTCCTTCAAGTATTGAAGGAACATAGCGAAAGGATATTCTCTGACACACTTTCCGTTCAGGAATGGCCGTTGTATGAGGCGTACTTGACGAGAGTGGTGGAACGCAATGATAAAGTATTCGATACATTAAAGGGTTGATATGAAAGAAGCCGTTCCATTAAGTCAGGAACGGCTTTTTTCAGTAAATACGACTTTAGCATTCACTGAAACTGTAAAAGGACTGTATGATAGGAGATATTATTCCATGTTTCTTGAAACAATGAAAAAAAGAGCCTTGTTGGCTCCCTTTTTCGGATAAACATGGGGGAAATGGCCTCTGGCATGTGGTTGATCTATATAACAGAACCCCACATTATCTTATTACTCGGCCATTTTTTCCAAGTTGCCATTCCGGTCCATCTTGAACTTAGTGGCCGGACGTTCCTCTTCCTCTAACAAGACCAGCTTTCTTGCTCGATTCATGATATTCATCAAAGTTTCATAATCTTCCTGCATCAAGCCGCTGTTTTGTTCCAGGTGGCTGATTTTATTCTCCAAATCTTCGTTTCGCTTTTTCAGCCCTTTAATTTCAAGCTTCAATCTTTCATTTTCGGTTTTTAATACTTCGGCTTGAAGCATGCGCCCGTTCATGGATTCCAAATAGGCGATGACGGTATCAAGGCTGATGGCCGTTTCCAAAGATACTGGTGTGTGCTGTGTCTTAGGAGCGAGGGCTTCTGCCACAACGAATTCCTCTGCTGCTTCATAATTGGTAGTATCGACTTCGGATTTCAACTCTAGTTCCTCTTCTTGCACATGGGGAACCATTATGTCGGAAATCGTTGGGGACGGCGGTGTATAAAGAAGCCGTTTTTTCCCTCCTTGATCTTTTCCAAGGATCCTTTGCCGCTGCTTACGCTGTTTCTTGGCGAGTGATAGCGCTTTATCATAATTATGGCGGACAACTGCATTCCAGCGGAATCCGCATGCTGCAGAGGTGCGATTCAACTTATCCCCTACCTCTTCAAAAGCATTAAGCTGAGTGCTGCCTTCCCGCACATGGCGTAATACCGTTTCTGCCAAAAGCAAATCATCTTCTTCTGTCCAGGCATCTTGACGAACCTTCATTTCTACATACTCCCTTTCTGGTAACTTTTAAAATAAATAACTATATAAAATATCGTGTGGCAGTGATTTATGGAGTGTTCTACTAGCATTTTGGACAAAATCTGGATTTTTTATACAAAAAGGTTAAAAGGATACTAGTTTTTTGATTAATTACATCCTTTTCACATCATCCAGCCCTCTTGATATTCATAAATAGAAACGGTAAAATACCCTTTAGTCATATAAATGGATAAAATATAGTTTGTCATGGAAAGGATGGTGACCGGAGGATGCCCAATGAATTCAGAGTGTGCGATGACTGCTTGGCGGTAAACATAAAAACATTGATCCCGCGCCTTGAAAAGCTTGATCCCGACGCGAAAATTGAAGTGGGCTGCCAATCCTATTGCGGTCCTGGCAGAAAGAAGTCTTTTGCCTTTGTCAATAACCGTCCGGTTGCTGCACCGACAGAAGACGAGTTACTGGATAAAATCAATAAAAAACTAAAGTAGGATCCATGATATATAGTTAGAGTGGATTGTTTCTTATGATATATGGAACAAGTAATCATCACCCAGGTTCGACACACTGCGGTGATTTTTTATTTCCTTATTTTCGAGACAAAACCAGACTGAAACTTCCGTTTTCTTACAAAATGACCCCTCTTTCTAGCAAGGTGGAAGTTAGGGTTTTTTGTCAAAACACGCTATAATGAGTGCATCGAGATTATGAAAAAGAGGGTAGTTCATGGAATATTCCGGCGAAAAATTACAAGAAGAAAAAGTATTCAAGGATCCGGTGCACCGATATATACATGTTCGTGACCGGGTTATATGGGATTTAATAGGGACGAAGGAATTCCAGCGGCTTCGAAGGATCAAACAGCTGGGAACGACTTATTTAACCTTTCATGGTGCGGAACATAGTCGGCTTAGCCATTCGCTTGGAGTATATGAGATTGTCCGGAGAATCGTGGATGATGTTTTCGAGGGCAGGGCGGAATGGAAACCAGAGGAACGGTTACTATCCTTGTGCGCAGCCCTCCTGCATGATTTGGGTCATGGTCCTTTCTCTCATTCTTTTGAAAAAGTGTTTGATCTGGATCATGAGCAATTCACACAGCAGATAATCGTCGGCGATACGGAAGTGAATAAGATCCTCCTTAGAGTTGGGCGTGATTTTCCAAAAAAAGTGGCAGAAGTCATTGCGAAAACCTATAAAGGGAAATTAGTAGTCAGCCTGATTTCAAGTCAGATCGATGCTGATAGAATGGACTATTTACAGCGTGATGCTTATTTCACTGGCGTGAGTTATGGACATTTCGATATGGAAAGGCTTTTGCGTGTGATGAGGCCAAGGGAAGAACATGCCGTCATAAAGCAAAGCGGGATGCATGCGGTTGAGGATTATATCATGAGTCGCTACCAAATGTATTGGCAGGTTTATTTCCATCCAGTTACGAGAAGTGCGGAAGTCATACTTACCAAGATTCTACATAGAGCGAAACATTTATATGAATCCGGTTATGAGTTTGCTCAAGAACCGCACCATTTTTATTCATTGTTCAAGGGAGAAGTGACTTTAACGGACTATTTGAAAATGGATGAATCGGTGATGCTCTATTATTTCGAAGCATGGGAAGGGGAAAACGATTCGATTTTAAAAGATTTATGCACTCGCTTCGTTAACCGTAAACTATTTAAATATGTGGAATTCCATCCATCGAACAGTCAAATGAACAGATTGATGGAATTAAGGACGCTATTCAAGAAGGCAGGCATCGATCCGGATTATTATCTTGTCGTCGATTCCTCATCAGATCTGCCGTATGATTTTTACCGGCCAGGTGAGGAAGAGGAGAGACTTCCGATTCACTTGCTTAAAAATAATGGCGAAATTCGTGAATTATCACGTGAATCCGAAATTGTCGATGCAATTTCAGGGAAAAGAAGAACGGATCATAAGTTGTATTATCCAGCGGATTTATTGCGTGATGAATCTACGAAGAAAAATATAAAAAAACAGATTCGTAAGCTTTTGGAGCTATCGGATTGAAATGGTACATTTTTGGTGAGGAGTGACGAGCCTTGTTTAAGGATCATGCAAACATAATCAATGCAATTTCTACTGCCGGTGAAATCTCGGGTCGGAAAAAATTACAAAAAATCGTTTATATTGCGAAGAAGCTTTCCTTCCCATTTCATGAAAAGTTTCAGTTTCATTTTTATGGACCGTACTCGGAGGAATTGACCTTACGGATTGAAGAGCTCTGCGAAATGGGCTACTTGAATGAAGTAAGGGAAAAAAAAGCAGGCTATTATCAATATTGTTATTCGATAACGGATGCCGGCCAGGATTTCCTATCCATACAGG
Organism: Peribacillus sp. NPDC096448; assembly: GCF_044762675.1. NCBI lineage: Bacteria > Bacillati > Bacillota > Bacilli > Caryophanales > Bacillaceae > Peribacillus > Peribacillus sp. NPDC096448. Next base: position 101,867 of record NZ_JBIWEU010000008.1, read on the forward strand.
AAGTGGAGATGCCGGCACTTGAGGCATGCTTACAGGATATGAACGAACAGAATGCCAGGTTTTTGGAACTGGTTTCAACGGTATTATACTTCGACACGCTTGAAAAAGAAGAAGTCACCGAGAAAATTTTTACGCTGAAAAGCAAACAAAAATATACGCTTGAAGAAATTGATGAGGCATATGAATATATTGAGCAGTTAAAAACAAAAGCTAAGCCGAATTGATGGCTTAGCTTTTCCCCATTATGTAAATCTTATAAATCGCTTTTACGGACACCGGCTACTGCTAAATGATTTTTTGACATTTCTTCAATGAAAATCGTCACGGCTTCAGCTGGTGCTCCAGTTGTTTCCGTCACGGCTGCAGTCACCTTTTCGACTAAAGCCTTTTTTTGTTCGTCTGTACGGCCTTCAAGCATTTTGACTGTTACATATGGCATCTCTTTTCCCCCCCCTTCCTCTCTTATCTTGTAGTGTTTCACAATGGAAAAAGAATTGCAAGACACGGAAGTCAGAGTTTTTTCACTTCTTGAACTTTTGATGTATACTAACGGTAATAAACATTGGGGGAGAAGCTATCGATGGAATTCATTGAACAAATAAGAGGGTTTTTGGCTTATCCTTTGGAACAGCTTCCGTATGTCATTGTGTCACTGTTAATCGCATTTACGGTCCATGAATTTTCCCATGCTTATGTGGCCTATAAGTTCGGTGACCCTACTGCCAAGAATGAAGGAAGAGTCACATTAAATCCGATTTCCCATCTGGATCCGATCGGGACGTTACTGATATTAATAGCCGGATTTGGTTGGGCGAGACCTGTACCGGTCAATCGTTTTCATTTCAAGAACCCTAAATTGGCAGGAGTGCTCGTCTCTTTTGCCGGTCCGTTCAGTAATTTGATTGTTGCAATGCTAGGGTTTTTAATTTTTTACGGGTTGATTGCCGCAGGCGTTGGACCTGATTTACCGTTTTTCGTCGAGCCTTTCTTAAATATACTCATAAATTTAAATGTCCTTTTATTTGTATTTAATCTGTTACCGCTGCCGCCGCTCGATGGCTATAGGATCATTCAGGATCTTGTTTCAGCAGACTTGCGGGCAAAAATGACCCAGTATGAACAATACGGCTCGCTTATTTTTTTGATCCTGATCATCACACCGTTGAGCCAATATACAATAAGCCCGATTTTGAATACTGGTAGAGAATTTGTAGGAGGCATCTTGAGTCAATTTTTTTCACTTTTGTTTTTTTAACCAATAATAAGGAATGACAAACAATAAAGGGGGATACGAACATGGAAGAACAACCAAAGAAAAAGGTAGGCTTCAATATTATAAAAAACGACCCAACAGAAGGTCATGGCGGATATGGAGCAGGGGTATTAACGCTCGATAATATTTCTCCGGTCATCATCGATGTGGATGCAGGTGAAGCAGAGGTCGATATCGGTGCGATGCATGCAAGAAGTGCAGTGGAAAAGGGGATCAAGTTTTTAAAGACTAAAGAGGAAGTCCCGAATGCCAAACCTTATTGGCTTGTTTGGGTGACCATTGAAGCCACTCAAAACGGTCCGCACTATGCAGGTGTGACAGCATGTGAAATGACGGTCGACAGGTCAATTAGACGCGGTTACAAATCGCTCCCGGAGCATGTTAACCGGATGGATAAATCGCTAAAACGAAAAATCATCGTTGAGGACATGGACGATAAATCAAAACGTGTGCTTGCAGATTTCCTGAGAAACCATGATGCGGGAATGTGGGAGCGTTCTTCAGATCAGCTGAAGGAGTCATTGACGGTTTGAATCTCGTTTAATGGATGAAATGTTAAGTTTAGTGAAAAATGCACTTGTAGGAAAGCGATAAAATCAGTAAACTTAAAGACAGCAGTTTAGTCACTGTGGAACTAGGACAGAAAAACCCCCGAAGCCGCTCTAGGCTTCGGGGGTTTTTCGTTATCCCCAAGGTTTTAAGACTTTCTTATACCACGGGGCCTTTTTATGTTCTTCTTCTTTTGGGGCATGTTTCGGATTCTCACCCTTAAAGTGCTCGGCACAGTATTCGACAGGTTCGGTTCCTTTAACATAATAAGTCATTCTTGAGACAGGACAATCCTTTGTGGCCAATTTTCCGCTTACGGGATTCACGTTCACCCCGATTACGTTTTCGGTTTCCTTAAACGATTTTGCCGGTTTCCCTTGTAGCCCCTTTTCCATATAGGAAGCCCAGATTTTCTTTGCATAGCCTTTTTCAGCAGGGATCTCGATCTTTTTGCCTTGATCATATCCAGTCCATACTCCTGCTACAAGCTCCGGCGTGTAACCGATCATCCAACTATCCGTCGGGGTGGAGCCTGATTTGCCCGCATATGGGCGGGTCAGCTGGGAACTGATGGTGCTGCCGGTCACTTTCGTATAGCCATTTAACGTTTCATCGAAAACACCTGTAAGCATCTGGGTCATGACAAATGCCTTGTCCTCATCCAGAATCTGTTCCGGTTTCTCATTTTCATCAAAAATCACTTCACCTTTTTGATTTTCAACTTTTTTGATAAACACGGGTTCAACCTTCTTGCCGCCGTTAGCCAGAATGCTGTAGGCGTTCACCATTTCAATCGCCCTAACACCTGACGTACCGAGTGCCAGGGAAGGGACTGCATCCATCTTTGCCGTGATTCCGAATCGACGCGCCGTATCGACCAATGACTGTTCCCCAAGGAACAAGTGCGTTTTTACGGCGAAGATATTATCGGAAAGAGCAATGGCCTGGGCCATCGTGATTTCGCCTTCCGCATATTGATGGTTGTAATTATGCGGTGTGTAAGATGAGTGACCATCATCGAAAGAAAATGTAGTTGTCTCGCTTTTTAAGGTGGTGGATGGTGTGAAACCATTCTCCAGCGCTGAATAATATAGCAATGGCTTCATGGTTGAACCAGGCTGGCGAACGGCCTGTGTAGCCCGATTGAATGGCGACTCGGAGTAATCCTTCCCTCCAACCAGTGCACGGACCTCCCCGGTATCCGGATCCATTGCCACTATCGAGGCTTGAATGCCTGAAGATTTGGGTATGGTATTGGAAAGGACCTCTTCGGCAGCATCCTGCTGGGTTTCGTCCAGTGTAGTATAGACCTTAAGCCCGCCAAGCTCGATCGTCCGGTCATCTAAATGAAGCTGGGATTTTAAAGCCTGCTTGACGGCATCCTGGAAATAGGGAGCGGTCTTCTTGGTGACCGTTCCATGTTCCCCTTTCAATGTAAGGGATGTTCGCAGCGCTTCCGCGATATCCTTTCCTGAAACGTAGTTTTTGCTTTTCATGGCTTGAAGGACGACTTTCTGCCTTGATTTCGCTTTTTCAAAGTTATCCAAGGGAGAATAGTTTGACGGCCCTTTTGGTATTCCGGCCAGCATGCTCGCTTCAGGAAGAGTCAAATCCTTGGCATCCTTGCCAAAGTAATACTGACTTGCAGCTTGGGCTCCATATGCGCCATGGCCATAGTAAATCGTATTTAAATAGCCTTCTAGAATTTCCTTTTTGGAGTAGTTCATTTCTAAACGTATCGTATAAAAGGCCTCATTAAGTTTACGCGACCACGTTTTGTCATGCCCAAGAAACAGGTTCCTGGCATACTGCTGGGTAATGGTGCTTGCACCCTGGACCTTGGACATTGCCTTGATATCAGCAAGGATGGCACCGCCGATCCGCTTTATATCAAATCCATAATGCGTGTAAAATTGGCGGTCCTCGACGGCGACAGTCGCCTTGATGAGCTGTGGTGAAATCGACTCCATTCCGGCCCAATAACGTTTCTGGCCATTATCTGTTTCACCGATCACATTTCCATTATCACTATAATAGAGAGTGGACTGCGGCACGACCAAAGGTGGCGGACCTAATATTTTTGCATAAATCAGTAAAGAGAGAAGCAATACAAAGAGTATTGTCAGCCCGATTGTGGCAAGGATAATGAAGGCCCGTACATATTTAGTTGTCCTTTTAAATCGTTCGCTTGGAATCAATTCCATTGCTTTCACCTCTCTTATCAGGTAAGAATCTATTATCTATTACTATTATGGAAAAAAAAGAAAATTTTAAACATGAGAACTGCATTTAAGAAATTTATCTTGCAATTCTGCTAGATTCGTCTATAATTTTTCTAGCTAATGACTATACCGATTTTGGGGAACCTATAAGGTGACTGACAATATGAAATGGAAAAGGAGCGTTAATAAATGAGCATTTGGTTTACTGAAAAACAAACAGAGAACTTTGGTATTACGATGAAAGTGAATCGTACTTTACATACGGAGCAAACTGAGTTTCAAAAGCTTGATATGATTGAAACGGAAGAGTGGGGCAATATGCTATTGCTGGATGACATGGTAATGACTTCACAGCGCGATGAATTCGTTTACCATGAAATGGTAGCCCATGTTCCTTTATTTACCCATCCTAATCCAGAAAACGTTTTGGTTGTAGGAGGAGGGGACGGAGGAGTTATCCGTGAAATCCTTAAACACCCAAGCGTAAAAAAAGCTACATTGGTGGATATCGATGGGAAAGTTATCGAATACTCAAAGAAATACCTGCCGGAAATTGCAGGCATGCTTGAAGATCCGCGTGTAGACGTACAAGTTGGGGATGGCTTCATGCACATCGCCAAAAGTGAAAATGAATATGACGTGATCATGGTTGACTCAACTGAACCTGTAGGACCTGCAGTCAATTTATTCACAAAAGGTTTTTATGCAGGGATTTCCAAAGCTTTGAAAGAAGATGGGATTTTTGTGGCGCAATCCGACAATCCTTGGTTTAAAGCGGACTTAATTCGCGATGTACAACGTGATGTGAAAGAAATATTCCCAATCACGAGCCTGTATTTAGCGAATATCCCGACGTATCCAAGCGGCCTTTGGGCGTTCACGATCGGATCGAAGAAATATAATCCATTAGAAGTGACTGAAGACCGTTTCCATGAAATGGAAACGAAATATTATACAAAAGAACTTCATAAAGCAGCTTTCGTTCTGCCTAAATTCGTTCAAGACTTAGTGAAATAAGGGAGGCATGGGCAATGAAATTCGATGAAGCCTATTCAGGCAATGTATTCATTAAAAGCCATCCTGTTTTTGAGGAATCAGAAGCTGTGCTATACGGCATGCCGATGGACTGGACGGTAAGTTTCCGTCCGGGTTCTCGCTTCGGCCCTACCCGGATCCGTGAAGTTTCGATTGGTTTGGAAGAGTACAGCCCGTATTTAGATCGTGAATTAGAGGAAGTTAAATTCTTCGATGCCGGGGATATTCCATTACCATTCGGCAATCCGCAGCGCAGTATCGATATGATTGAAAAATTCGTCGACAGCTTGTTGGATGCAGGTAAGTTCCCAATAGGTATGGGAGGGGAACACCTTGTCACATGGCCTGTCATCAAAGCCATGTTCAAAAAGTATCCCGATATGGCCATCATCCATATGGATGCCCATACAGATTTACGTGAGGATTATGAGGGAGAGCCGCTTTCCCATGCGTCCATCATCCGTAAATCCGCAGAACTTATCGGCCCGAAAAATGTATACTCTTTCGGCATTCGTTCCGGTTTGAAGGAAGAATTCCAATGGGCAAAAGAAAATGGCATGCACATCTCTAAATTTGAAGTTCTTGAACCTCTCAAAGAAGTATTGCCGCAGTTAGCTGGCCGTCCTGTATATGTGACGATCGACATCGATGTTCTTGATCCTGCGCACGCGCCGGGAACAGGCACCGTAGATTGTGGAGGTATCACTTCCAAAGAGCTTTTAGCTTCGATTCATGAGATAGCACGGTCTGAAATTAATGTGGTCGGCTGCGATTTAGTAGAAGTGGCACCGATTTATGATCCATCCGAGCAAACTGCGAACACGGCGAGCAAGCTGATTCGTGAAATGATTCTAGGCTGGGTTCAAAAAGGTTAATGATGGAAGACTTGACTGTTCCTGTTTTTTAGCGGGAATGGTCTTTTTTTATCCATTCAGGAAAAGGATTTTACATCTAAGGACTCTTTTTGAACATTCCGCCCCAATGAGTCATTATTGCGTTAAAATCAAATGAATTGCAACAACAGGATTTCGACAGTTTATCCTCACATTTTTGGATTTACACTTTATTTTCCGCTCCAAGTTGAAACTTCCTTGAAGAATATTTATACTTATAAAGTTAAGAACGACATGATGAAGGAAGTGTAGCTTTGACTCTTCATGATATAGATAAGCATGCTATTAAAGTGACTTTACAGACAAAAATCAAGCACGGCTCAGAAACGGAAACGTATGAGCTGGTCACATTTGGTACAAAAATGTATAAAGGTGCAGATTTATATTTGCAATATAAAGAGGAAAATGAAGTCGGTCAAACACAAACGACCATCAAGCACAAACTGGATGAAACGATCCTGCTTAGGAATGGTGCCATTAAAATGAGGCAGCTTTTCCGCCTGCAGGAAGCGACAAATGGACATTATGAAAGTATATATGGCAGGTTAGGATTACGGACGACCGCGAAGAAGATACATCATCAATGGGATGAGCAGGCCAAACAAGGGAAACTAGTCCTTAAATATACGTTACATATGCAGGGAAGCGAACCCGGTCAATATGAGATGACGATTTCCTACAAGGAGGAAGCATAACGCATGAATATAGTAAAAGAGGTACAGGAAAAACTGAAAGAAGAGATTAAAGCGGCAGTCATTAAAGCTGGTTTAGCAACGGAAGGGCAGATTCCAAATGTTGTATTGGAACTTCCAAGAGATAAGTCACACGGGGATTATTCCACGAATATGGCCATGCAATTAACCAAGATTGCAAAGAAAGCGCCAAAGATGATAGCAGAGGCAATCATTGAAAACTTTGATAACTCAAAAGCATCCATCGAAAAAATTGAAATAGCAGGACCTGGTTTCATCAACTTCTACATGAATAATTCCTATTTGACAGAATTGGTCCCTGTCATTTTGAAAGTGGATGAAGCATATGGGGAAAGTGACTTTGGTAAAGGCGAAAAAATCCAAGTGGAGTTCGTTTCCGCGAACCCGACAGGTGATCTCCATCTTGGTCATGCCCGTGGTGCAGCAGTAGGTGATACGTTATGTAATATCCTCGCTAAAGCAGGATATGATGTTTCACGTGAATACTATATCAATGATGCAGGAAACCAAATCAATAATTTGGCCATTTCCATAGAAGCCCGCTATTTCCAGGCACTTGGCCTCGAAAAAGATATGCCGGAAGGCGGTTATCATGGCGAAGATATCATTGGCATCGGTAAGACGCTTGCCAGTGAATATGGGGATGAATATGTAAATGCAGATGAAAAGGAACGTTTTGAATTTTTCCGTGAGTACGGCTTGAAATATGAAATGGAAAAACTGAAAACGGACTTGGGTAATTTCCGTGTCGGATTCGATGTATGGTACTCCGAAACATCTCTATATCAAGATGGGAAAATTGATGAGGCACTCAAAGTGTTGAGGGACAGGGGCCATGTTTATGAGGAAGATGGGGCTACATGGTTCCGCTCTACGGAATTAGGCGATGATAAAGACCGGGTGCTTATTAAGCAGGATGGGTCTTACACATATTTGACACCGGATATTGCCTATCACCGTAATAAATTGGAGCGAGGCTTTGTAACGCTGATCAATATCTGGGGTGCAGACCACCACGGCTATATACCGCGCATGAAAGCAGCGATCGAAGCATTAGGGTACAACCGCGAGCAGCTTGAAGTGGAGATCATCCAGCTTGTTCACCTGTACAAGGATGGCGAGAAAATGAAGATGAGTAAGCGTACCGGTAAAGCAGTTACGATGCGTGACCTTATTGATGAAGTGGGTCTGGATGCAACACGTTATTTCTTTGCGATGAGGAGTGCGGATACCCATATGGATTTCGATTTGGATCTTGCGGTATCACAGTCCAATGAAAACCCGGTTTATTATGCACAGTATGCCCACGCCCGTATTTCCAGCATTTTACGCCAAGGTGTTGAACAAGGGATCAGCTATGAAGGAGTCACTGATTTCTCAGCCCTAACTACTGAAAAAGAAGTGGAGCTTTTGAAGAAATTAGGAGAATTCCCGCAGGCAATAGCGGAAGCAGCCGAAAAACGGATGCCACACCGTATGACTAATTATATATTCGACCTGGCTTCTACATTCCACAGTTTCTACAATGCAGATAAGGTTCTGGATGTTGAAGAAATGGAAAGAAGTAAGGCACGTCTAGGACTGGTCAAATCCGTCCAAATTACCTTAAAGAATGCATTAGCCATCATCGGGGTTTCGGCACCGGAAAAAATGTAAGGAAAAAAGCGGCTGTTTCGCTAGAAACAGCCGCTTTTTTTGGTCAATTAGCACTCGACGGCTCCGCCGCTCACCCTTTTTACACCACTAATCTTAGCTATATCTTCAATCAGCTGCAACATTGCCCGATCCTTCATCTTGGCCTCGATCATGAAGTCCACGTCCTGTCCAAGATCCTTAAGCACTTTAAAAAGGGGCATGATGAAGTCCAAATCGATATAATCTGCATGCGAGCGGAATTCACCTGCCGATTTTGGGGATGAAATATGAATCTTTGGTACCGCCCCTGCTTGATTCCAAGTGGTGAACACCTCGGTGAGCAGCTCGTTAAGTGGCTCATCTGAAAGGTTTGCGAGATGATGGTGATAATCGAATACAAGCGGGATGCCTTCCCTCTTACATACGCCCAGGGTTTCAGATGCTGTATAGGTTTTATCATCATTCTCCAAAGTCATTCTTTCCTTGACGTGCATAGGCAGCGATTTAAGGTTATCATGAACCCTTACAAGTGCGGACTCTTTATCACCATAGGCTCCACCGACATGGATATTGATGAAAGAGGTGTCCGCAATGCCCATTGCATCAAGCATTTTATAATGGAACTCCATATCTTTCACGGCATTTTGTGTAATCTCCGGCTTAGGGCTGGTGAACAGCGTAAACTGATTGGGATGAAAGCTGATCCTCATCTTGTGTGCAGTGGCCCAATCGCCAAGCTGTTTCCACTCTTTTTTTAAAGAAGTAACGAAATCCCATTCTATTTCGGGATGTGTGGCTAAAGGAACAATGGAACTGGACATCCGGTATATTTCTATTTGGTGTGCCGTGTTATATTGAAGGACCCTTAAGGTATTTTCAATGTTCTGCCTTGTCACATCCAGGAGTTTTTCCATTCCTTTCACTGCGCCAAGTGTGTTATATCGCTTGAAAGTAATTGTCTTAGCCGGAGAAGCTTCCCATAAACAAGTGGCATTGGATACGAATCCAAATCTTATTTTCATTTTATTTTTCTCCTTGAGTAAACGGATGTCAAAGAAAAGGAGAAAGGATGGAAGCCAGCGATTCCTTTGCTGAACGGACTACACCCATGTTGGAAAGAGCGTCCCCATTTAGCGGCTTGGATTCGGCCAGGTCCACTGCCAATTCCTTTTCTACATCTTTTATAAATGTCCGGTCATAAACGATGCAGTTCATTTCACTATTTAAAAAACAACTGCGTTTATCAAAATTAGCCGTACCGATATCACACATTATATCATCGATCAGTATCACCTTAGAATGGTAGAACCCTCTTTGAAATTGCATGATTTCAGCCCCGTCTTTTATAAGTACCCGGAAGTAGGGAAAAGAAGCTTCCTTGACAAGGGGATGGTCTGAAATTTCAGGTACGATGACCGTAACGGAAACATTGCGTGCAAGGGCTTCCCTTAATTCTTGAAATAAAGTTTCACTGGGAATGAAGTATGGAGTCCCGATAATGATTTTTTTAGTGGCTTGCCGAATCATGCGTGTCAGTGCCTGTTCAAGATCACTGCCATTCGTGACGACAAACTGATGTGCCTGCGTCCCGGGAGTCAATGTCGGGAAATAGGCAGGTGTTCCTCTGTAATCCTCGTTTGTATCATGGAACCAATCCGTGAGGAAGACGTCCTGAAGGTCCTTTACACCTTCCCCGGTCATTTTTAAATGGTAATCTCTCCATGGGTTCAGCTTCTCCCCTTGGTTTATATACTCCTTACCGATATTAAAGCCGCCAAGATAGCCGATTTTTCCGTCTATCACCGTGATCTTACGGTGATTTCTTTTTTGTATGGTATAGAAAAGGAAGGGGAGTTTCGGTTTAAAGCTAAAAGAAAAATGAACGCCGCTTTTAGTCAGCTCCTGAATGGTTTCACGGGGCATTTTTTTACTTCCTATCCAATCGACTAAAAGTCGCACTTCCACACCCTCTTCCGCTTTTGACTGCAGTAATTTCAAAAAGTCCTTGCTGAATTTATCATTTTTTACAATATAAAAAAGGATATGGATGGAATCCTGAGCTTGCCTGACTTCCTTCATAAAATCTGCAAACAGGATTTTCCCTGATGTGAATACAGTCATTTCGCTGTTCCGAGGCGGATATTTAATGTTGGTTGCCTGCTTCAAATAACGCTTATGCCCTACCTTAAGATCAACCCAGCACCAAGAGAAGATCAATAAAAATATAGAGGCAATCGTAGTGATTATCTTCAAAAAAAATCCCCCCTAAATGATTATATTTAGTTTGGCTCTAATTCCCTGTCAGTAATCATTAAAAAGCGGGGAAAGGGTCCTCATTTTTTTAGAATGCAGAAGGGTAATGCATGGAATTGTCGAATTATATAATTAAGGGGAAGAAAATTTAAACAGTTTTTAAAAGAAAAAAGTTGACTGAATGCTCATTCATTATATAATGGAATTAATCAAATTTCAGAAAAATGCCAAATTTCCCAAAATGGTACCTGGCATTTTGCAATTTACTAAAGAGGGGGAAAGACTGCATGAATGGTTTACTGTGGATCAACTTAGTTGCATTCCTGATTGTAACCGCTTACGCCGCCGGTTTGTTTGTCTATTTGATAAAGACTCGTATTGCTTATATAAAACTTGGCAAAAAAGTGGAATTCGATAACCGTGTGAAAGATCGTCTTGTCAAAATAGGGGTTTATGTATTTGGACAGAAGAAGCTCTTTAAAGATAAAAAGAGCGGGATCATTCATGCCTTGTTATTTTATGGTTTCATCTTAGTGCAATTTGGCGCACTTGACTTTTTCGTTAAAGGCTTAAGGCCGGGGTGGCATTTACCGTTTGGCCCTGTTTATCCGGCCTTTACTTTCTTCCAGGAAATTGTGACGCTTACCGTTCTTGTTGCAATCCTATGGGCGGCATACCGCCGTTATGTCGAAAAGCTCGTTCGCTTGAAAAGGGATTTCAAAGCAGGTTTGGTTGTCATCTTCATTACAGGTATCATGATCACCGTATTACTGGGGAATGGAATGGGAATGATCTGGCATGGACACGATGCAACCTGGTCAGAGCCAGTCGCATCGAGCATCGCATTTCTATTCGGCTGGATGGGAACAACAGCGGCAACCGTCGTTTTTTATGTAGCTTGGTGGCTGCATTTACTGATCATATTATCTTTCCTTGTTTATATCCCGCAATCTAAGCATGCTCACTTGATTGCCGGTCCGATAAATGTATTCCTTAATCGCCTGGACAATCCGGGGAAATTGAAACCGGTTGATTTGGAAGAAGAGATTCTCGACAAAGAAGGCAATCAATATTACGGTGCCAAATATATCGAGGACTTGACGCAATATCAAATGGTGGACCTCTATGCCTGTGTGGAGTGCGGTCGCTGTACGAATATGTGCCCGGCTACAGGTACCGGTAAAATGCTGTCCCCGATGGATATCATAATCAAGATGCGTGACCATTTAACAAATACGGGGGCTGCCGTTACAACGAAGCAGCCATGGGTGCCATCTTTTGTTTTTGGAAATACGAAGGGAAATAAGATTGCTTTGGCTGGTGCCGCGCAGGGGGCGCAGGAGTCAGCTGCAGCAACAGAAGCTTACAGTCCGAGCCTGATTGGCGAAGTCATTACGGAAGAAGAACTTTGGGCTTGCACCACATGCCGGAACTGTGAAGATCAATGCCCGGTAATGAATGAACATGTCGACAAAATCATCGATATGCGCCGTTATCTAGTGCTGACAGAGGGCAGACTTGATCCCGATGCGCAGCGTGCCATGACGAATATTGAGCGTCAAGGGAACCCTTGGGGATTGAACCGTAAAGAGAGAGAAGATTGGCGAAGCCTTCGGGAAGATGTCAGCGTCCCAACCGTGAAGGAATTAAAAAAGGCAGACGAAGAATTCGAGTATTTATTCTGGGTAGGTTCAATGGGGTCGTACGATAACCGTAGCCAGAAGATTGCCCTTTCCTTTGCTAAATTATTGAATGAAGCGGGCGTCACATTTGCAATTCTCGGAAATAAGGAGAAAAACTCAGGGGATACTCCCCGTCGATTGGGTAATGAGTTTGTTTTTCAGGAACTTGCAATGAAAAATATAGAAGAATTCCAAAAGAATGAAATAAAGAAAATCGTGACGATCGATCCGCATGCATACAATATCTTTAAGAATGAGTATCCGGATTTCGGCTTGGAAGCGGAAGTGTATCACCATACTGAATTGTTGGCGAAACTTGTCAGTGAAGGCAGGTTGGTGCCTCAGTATCCGGTGAATGAGACGATTACATTCCACGATTCCTGTTACTTGGGAAGGTACAATGAAGTTTACAGCCCGCCACGTGAAATCCTGCAATCCATTGAGGGTGTGAAACTTATTGAGATGGAGCGTAACCGTGAGAAGGGTATGTGCTGTGGAGCCGGAGGCGGTTTGATGTGGATGGAAGAAGAAACAGGAAACCGCATTAATGTGGCCCGTACCGAACAAGCGCTGGCCGTCAGTCCAACAGTGATCAGTTCAGGATGTCCTTATTGCCTGACCATGCTATCTGATGGGACGAAAGCAAAAGAAGTTGAGGAAAATGTTAAAACGTATGATGTAGCTGAACTACTCGAAAAAGCGGTCATTGGTGAAAATAAAACGATTGCCTCTTAATTTTAAATGGAATTGCCTGCTTCTTCTAAATGAGATGGATCAAATGGAAGCAGGCAATATTTTCAATATTTACAAACTAAATATTTTCATTTTTGAGAAAAATGTGTAATATAATATAATATTAAGCGCTTACAACACTATTTTTTTAACTCCAAATTGAGCGAGCGTTCAATCAATGTTACTTATAGGGGGAAATAATGATGGCGAAAACAGTGATTATTAGCGGTGTGAGAACACCTTTTGGTAAATTCGGCGGTGGTCTTAGCAGTTTGACTGCATCACAACTTGGTGGAATAGCAATCAAAGAAGCACTTGTTCGGGCAGGGATTGAAGGCAGCCAAGTAGACGAGGTCATCATGGGGAATGTGCTTCAAGCAGGCCAAGGCCAAATACCGTCCCGCCAGGCAGCACGTCATGCTGGATTGCCTTGGGAAGTGAAAACGGAAACCATTAATAAAGTATGCGCATCAGGACTTCGCAGTGTCACATTGGCTGATCAGATCATTCGCTTAGGTGAAGAAGAGATCATTGTTGCCGGCGGAATGGAATCGATGAGCAATGCTCCTTATATCCTCCCGAAAGCAAGGTGGGGCCTAAGGATGGGTGATGGAGAACTGAAGGATACGATGATGTCGGATGGTCTTAGCTGCAGTTTTACGGGCGTCCATATGGGGACTTACGGAAACAGTACTGCCGCGGATCTTGAAATCACCCGTGAGGAACAAGATGGCTGGGCTTACGAGAGTCATCAAAAAGCGATAAAAGCAATCGATGGCGGCATTCTTGCAGAAGAAATCATTTCCGTACAGGTGCCGGTCCGAAAAGGCGAACCAATTACCATCGAACATGATGAAGCCCCAAGAAAAGATACATCTGCCGGGAAGCTGGCTAAACTAGGTCCAGCTTTCAATAATGAGGGGACCATTACGGCAGGTAATGCACCGGGTGTAAATGACGGGGCAGGTGCACTCGTATTGATGAGTGAGGAACGTGCGGAAAAAGAAGGGAAAACGCCTTTTGCCTATATTTTAGCTCATGCAGAAGTGGCAGTGGAAGCAAAGGACTTCCCTAAAACGCCAGGTCTGGTCATAAATGAACTTCTGAAGAAGACAGGTAAATCGATAGAGGAAATTGATTTGTTTGAAGTGAACGAAGCATTTGCAGCGGTTGCACTAGCCAGTGGGAAAATTGCCAACATCGAGCCGGGGAAAGTGAATGTAAACGGAGGGGCTGTAGCGTTAGGCCACCCAATCGGGGCGAGTGGTGCCCGCATCATCATTACGCTGATGCATGAACTGAAACGCCGCGGAGGGGGATTGGGCATCGCAGCGATCTGTAGTGGCGGCGGTCAGGGAGATGCCGTTTTAATAGAAGTGCCTAAACAAGGATGATAGTTTCATAGATAAATGAGGAGGGATATTCATGGGCATTCAAAAAGTGATGGTCATTGGTGCGGGACAGATGGGATCTGGCATTGCCCAGGTCTGTGCAATGAGCGGTTATGAAGTTCTTTTACACGATTTAAAAGATGAGTATGTAGAAAAGGGGTTAGGGACTATTGCGAAAAACCTATCCCGGCAGGTAGAAAAAGGGAAACTGGCATCCGAAGAGAAAGATGCAATCCTTTCCCGGTTAACTTCATCAACGAATTTGAAAAATGCAGCTGCGGCACATTTAGTGATTGAAGCGGCAGTGGAAAACATGGAAATAAAAACAAGAATATTCGCCGAGTTGGATGAAATCACGCCCCGGCACGTCATTCTTGCATCCAATACTTCTTCGCTTCCGATTACCGAGATAGCCGCTGCCACGAAAAGGCCGGAAAAGGTAATTGGCATGCACTTTATGAACCCAGTTCCAGTCATGAAGCTGGTTGAGATCATCCGCGGCCTTGCAACATCGGATGAAGTTTATAAAGAAGTTGAAAAGATGGCTGAATCCTTGAATAAGGTGCCGGTGGAAGTCAATGATTTTCCAGGTTTTGTAGCGAATCGGATTTTAATGCCGATGATCAATGAGGCCATCTATACACTTTATGAGGGCGTCGCTACTAAAGAGGCGATCGATGACGTAATGAAACTGGGAATGAACCATCCGATGGGCCCGCTTACGCTAGCTGACTTCATCGGGCTGGATACATGCTTGTATATAATGGAAACCCTTCACCAAGGACTGGGAGACGATAAATACCGACCGTGTCCGCTGTTAAGGAAATATGTAAAAGCTGGGTGGCTAGGCAAGAAATCAGGACGCGGCTTTTATGAATATAACTAATCATAGAAAGATGTGCATCTAGGGAGGGATGAAGGATGGAGTTCAAGTTTACCGAAGAACATGAAATGATGCGGAAAATGGTAAGCGCTTTTGCGGAGAATGAGATCACTCCTCATATCGAGGCAATGGAAACAGGCGTGTTTCCAAAAACGGTTCTGCAAAAAATGGGTGAGCTTGGTTTGATGGGAATTCCGATTTCAGAAGAATACGGTGGCGCGGGTATGGACTTCATGTCTTACATCATTGCCATCAA
The DNA here is from genome assembly GCF_044762675.1 of Peribacillus sp. NPDC096448. NCBI lineage: Bacteria > Bacillati > Bacillota > Bacilli > Caryophanales > Bacillaceae > Peribacillus > Peribacillus sp. NPDC096448. Next base: position 117,384 of record NZ_JBIWEU010000008.1, read on the forward strand.
TGAGATTTCCAAAGTCAGTCCCACTCTCGGTGTCATACTATCCGTTCATACTTCTGTTGGCACAAATCCAATCGTTTATTTTGGAACGGAAGAGCAGAAGCGAAAGTATGTGCCTAAGTTAGCCGCTGGTAAAAATCTAGGAGCCTTTTGCTTGACCGAGCAAAGCTCAGGTTCCGATGCTGCGAGTTTGAAATCGAAGGCAGTGGCAGTTAAGGAAGGCGGAGAATATCGAATAAATGGGTCCAAGGTTTTTATCACCAATGGCGGGGAAGCGGATGTGTTTATTGTTTTTGCTTCAACCGATCCTCAAAAGGGAAGCAAGGGAATCTCTGCTTTTGTCGTAGAAAAAGGGACGCCAGGCTTAATCATCGGTAAAGATGAACGTAAAATGGGCCTTCATGGCTCGAGCACCGTGCAAGTAACGTTCGAGGATATGAAAGTCCCTACAGCCAATCTCCTTGGCAAAGAAGGTGAAGGCTTTAAGATCGCCATGGCCAACTTGGATGCTGGAAGGATCGGGATTGCCGCTCAAGCGCTGGGAATTGCTGAGGGTGCCATGAAACATGCTGTCCAATATGCAAAAGGCAGGGAACAATTCGGCAAACCTATTGCAGAACAGCAAGGAATTGGTTTCAAACTGGCCGAAATGGCAACGAGCATAGAAGCTTCAAGGCTATTGGTCTATCGTGCGGCTTATTTACGCTCGCAGGGATTGAATTGCGGTAAAGAGGCTGCAATGGCTAAGCTATTCGCTTCGAGGACGGCCGTCGAGGTGGCCATAGAAGCAGTCCAAGTGTTCGGAGGCTATGGATATACAACGGAATATCCGGTCGAACGCTATTTCAGGGATGCAAAGGTAACTGAAATTTATGAGGGTACCAGCGAAATACAGAGGATGGTCATCAGTAAAAATCTTTAATTACGAGAAATTTAGGAGGCATTGCCATGCAATTTAAACTAACGGAAGAACATGAAATGATCAGGAAAATGGTGCGCGACTTTGCCCAGAATGAAGTGGCTCCGACTGCTGCCGAGAGGGATGAAGAAGAACGATTCGACCGTGAGATCTTCGATAAAATGGCTGAACTTGGATTGACTGGGATTCCGTGGCCTGAGGAATACGGCGGAATTGGAAGTGATTACTTAGCGTATTGCATAGCGATTGAAGAACTTTCCCGCGTTTGCGCTTCAACTGGGGTGACTTTATCAGCCCATACTTCGCTCGCAGGATGGCCAATATATAAGTTTGGCACTGAAGAACAAAAACAAAAATACCTTCGCCCGATGGCACAGGGTGAAAAAATCGGTGCATATGGCCTGACTGAGCCTAGCTCAGGCTCAGACGCCGGCGGTATGAGAACGACTGCAAAGCTTGTGGGTGATGAATATGTTATCAGCGGTTCAAAAATCTTCATTACGAACGGCGGGATTGCAGATACATATGTCGTCTTTGCATTAACAGATCCTGAATCGAAACAAAAAGGAACGAGTGCTTTTATCATTGAAAAGGACTTCCCAGGCTTCAGTGTTGGTAAAAAAGAGAAGAAGCTTGGAATCCGTTCATCACCGACTACGGAAATCATCTTTGATGAGTGCCGTGTTCCTAAAGAAAATCTCCTTGGAAAAGAAGGAGAAGGCTTTAAAATCGCGATGATGACGCTTGATGGCGGCCGTAATGGAATTGCTGCCCAGGCTGTAGGCATAGCTCAAGGTGCATTGGATGCTGCGGTTGATTATGCAAAAGAGCGCGTCCAATTCGGCAAGCCAATTTCTGCACAGCAAGGGATCGGTTTTAAATTGGCGGATATGGCAACGGGTGTTGAGGCTTCAAGGCTATTAACCTATCAGGCTGCCTGGTTGGAATCAGTGGGCCTTCCTTATGGGAAAGAGTCGGCCATGTCCAAACTTTTTGCTGGAGATACAGCAATGAAAGTGACGACGGAGGCAGTGCAGGTTTTCGGGGGTTATGGATATACAAAAGATTATCCAGTGGAGCGGTATATGCGCGATGCGAAAATAACCCAGATTTACGAAGGTACACAGGAAATTCAAAAGCTGGTCATCTCACGGATGGTTACTAAATAGGGTTGAAAATGTGGTTTTCCGATGAGGCACTGCCTTTACCGGAATTCCCTTTTCAATTTCTTCAGAATGTCTTTGAAAAATGATTGATGGGCTTTCAAAAGGAGTTTGAAAATGGAAAAAAGAGAGGTTCTTGCATCTGTAAAGGATGAGCGGCTGGTTGAAAAAAGGCGGACACAAATGATTAAAGGGGCGGTGACCCTTTTTAAGGAAAAGGGATTTCATCGAACGACTACCAGGGAAATTGCCAAAGCGGCAGGCTTTAGCATTGGCACGTTATACGAGTATATCCGGACCAAGGAAGATATATTATATCTCGTTTGTGACTTTATCTATGATGAAGTCCAGGAAAAGCTTCAGAAGGAAATAGAACAGAGTGATGGGACACTTGAAAGTTTGAAGCTGACGATCGCCTATTTTTATAAAGTGATGGATGATATGCAGGACGAAGTGCTTGTCATGTACCAGGAAGTGAAAGCCTTGACGAAAGATGCTTTACCATATGTTCTGAACAAAGAACTTAGGATGGTGGGCATGTTCGAAAAAGTGATAACGAAATGTGTCGAAAATGGGGAGCTATCATTAACGGAAAAACAAATAAGCCTTGTTTCACATAACATTTTCGTACAGGGACAGATGTGGAGTTTTAGAAGATGGGCTTTGCATAAACAGTATACGCTTCAAGAGTATGTTGAACTGCAGACGCAATTATTGATTCAAAATGTATCGGGTTCCAAATAGCACTGATATAAATAAGTTTCAATAAGGAGGAGCTAAATGAGTACAGTTGAGGTGTATAAACCGAAGAACCATATTAGATTCGTTACAGCTTCGAGTTTATTTGATGGACATGATGCATCCATCAATATAATGAGGAGAATCCTACAGTCCAGCGGGGCGGAAGTTATCCACCTAGGTCATAATCGTTCGGTGGAAGAAATCGTGAATGCGGCCATCCAGGAAGATGTCCAAGGCATAGCCATGTCATCTTACCAAGGCGGACATGTGGAATATTTTAAATATATGTATGACCTGCTGAAGGAAAAGGGAGCCGGGCACATTCGGATTTTTGCCGGCGGTGGCGGGGTCATCATCCCAAGGGAAATTAAAGAACTCCATGATTATGGGATTGCCCGTATCTTTTCACCTGATGAAGGGCGGGAATATGGGCTTCAAGGAATGATAAACGTTTTGATGGAGGAGTGTGATTTCTCGACAGTCAAACCATCATTACAGGAACGTTTTGATGAATTGATTGCTGGGGGAACAAATGCCATTGCCCAATTTATTACCTTTGCCGAAAATAGACTCGATGTTTCACAGGAATCGGCGGCAGCGGTGGAGAGTCTTTTTGAGCAGATCAAGACTTCCGAAAAGAAGGTTCCTGTTCTGGGAATCACGGGGACTGGAGGCGCTGGAAAGAGTTCATTGACTGATGAATTGATACGAAGGTTCATTAACGAAATTCCGGATGAGAGAGTTGCCATTCTATCTGTAGACCCGACCAAACAGAAAACGGGCGGTGCCCTGCTTGGTGACAGGATCAGAATGAACTCGATCTTTTCGGAGCGCGTTTATATGCGGAGCCTAGCCACCCGCCATTCAAAAAGTGAGTTGTCTTTGGCGATAAAAGATGCCATTTCCGTCGTGAAGGCAGCTGGCTTCGATTTAATCATCGTTGAAACGAGCGGAATTGGTCAGGGAGATGCAGAAATTGCCGAAATATGCGATGTATCCATGTATGTAATGACGAGTGAATTCGGTGCACCTTCGCAACTTGAAAAAATCGATATGATTGATTATGCAGACTTGATAGTCATTAACAAATACGAGCGCAAAGGTTCCGAGGATGCAAAAAACCAAGTTCAAAAGCAATATCAAAGAAGCCGTACGCTTTTTGATCAAGATCCATCTGAAATGCCAGTGTACGGTACAATCGCTTCCCAATTCAATGACCCAGGCACCAATGCATTATTCGCTGCACTGATTGAAAAGCTTAATGAAAAATCAGGGACGGCTTGGAGTACGGCCTTTTCCAAAGAAGCTGATGTTTATAAGCAAAATGTCATCATTCCCAATGACCGTCGGTATTATTTACGCGAAATCAGTGATACGGTCAGATCGTATCATAAGCGTGCGGCTGAACAAGTGCGTATTGCCCGGAGGCTTTTCCAGCTTGAAGGAGCAATTGATGCAATTAAGGAAAATGACAACGACGGCGATATGGTGGCTTCCCTAGAAAAACTGAAAGAGGAAACCGCTTCGAATTTATCGCCTGAATCTAAAAAAATCCTTTCTGGATGGATGGATTTAAAAGAAAAGTATGCAGGGGAGCAGTTTGTAACGAAAGTCAGGGATAAAGAAATCGTCACAAAGCTGAAAACGAAAAGTTTATCAGGTTTAATGATCCCGAGAGTGGCACTGCCGAAATATGTGGATTATGGAGAGATTTTGGGATGGGTATTCCGTGAGAACGTTCCGGGCTTCTTTCCTTACACAGCGGGAGTCTTTCCATTCAAGCGTGAAGGGGAAGACCCGAAGCGGCAATTTGCCGGTGAAGGATCGCCAGACCGAACCAACAGGCGTTTTCATTATTTATCAAAGGATGATACTGCTAAACGGCTAAGCACGGCTTTCGATTCTGTAACTTTATATGGCGAGGACCCTGATCACCGGCCTGATATCTATGGAAAGGTAGGGGAAAGCGGAGTCAGCATCTGTACGTTGGATGACATGAAAAAGCTGTATGCAGGCTTTGATCTTTGCCACCCCTCAACCTCTGTATCCATGACCATCAATGGACCGGCGCCAATCATTTTGGCCATGTATATGAATACTGCAGTCGATCAGCAGATTCAACGGAAAGAAGAAGAGTTAGGCCGTCCCCTTACAGATGCCGAAGCTGAAGAAGTGCAGGCTTATACGCTTCAGACGGTACGCGGGACTGTTCAAGCGGATATACTGAAAGAGGACCAAGGCCAGAATACATGCATCTTCTCTACGGAATTTGCTTTAAGGTTAATGGGTGACATTCAAGCATACTTCATCGATCGGAAAGTCAGGAATTACTACTCTGTATCCATTTCTGGCTATCACATTGCAGAAGCGGGTGCCAACCCAATTTCACAGCTGGCTTTTACATTAGCGAATGGCTTTACTTACATCGAATATTATTTAAGTCGCGGAATGAATATTGATGACTTTGCCCCGAATTTGTCGTTCTTCTTCTCAAATGGACTCGACCCGGAATATACGGTTATCGGGAGGGTGGCAAGAAGGATTTGGGCGACAGTCATGCGGGATAAATATGGTGCGAACGACCGCAGCCAGAAGCTCAAATATCATATACAGACCTCCGGGCGCTCGCTTCATGCCCAAGAAATTGATTTTAATGATATCAGAACGACACTTCAAGCTTTAATGGCATTACAGGACAACTGTAACTCCCTGCATACTAATGCTTACGATGAAGCCATCACGACACCTACTGAAGAATCCGTGCGCCGGGCAATGGCCATCCAAATGATCATTACGAAGGAGCATGGTCTCTCAAAAAATGAAAACCCGATGCAAGGTGCCTTCATCGTGGAGGAATTGACGGATCTGGTCGAAGAGGCCGTACTGCAAGAGTTCGATCGCATCAATGATCGGGGCGGTGTGCTGGGTGCAATGGAGACACAGTATCAGCGCGGGAAAATTCAGGATGAATCGATGCATTACGAAATGAAAAAGCATACGGGAGAGTTGCCGATCATCGGTGTCAATACGTATTTGAATCCAAATCCTCCTTCCGAAGAAGCAGTGAACAGCATGGAAATTGCCCGTGCAACAAAGGAAGAAAAGGAAGGGCAAATCAAAAATCTCCGGGCATTCCAGGAAAGAAATAAGGAGTTCACGGATGAAGCGTTGACTAAACTGAAATTGGCAGCCATGAATGGGGAAAATATCTTTGCTGAACTCATGAACTGCGTGAGGGTGGCCAGTCTTGGTCAGATAACGAGGGCGTTATATGATGTAGGCGGTCAATATCGAAGGAATATGTAACAAAGAGGGGGGCTCCGAACGTTTAGGGGCCCCTTTTTTTAATAATTTCCGTCTTTTTTAACAAAATGAAGATTTTACCTTATAATTATTTGGAAAAGGGGCAAAAATGAAGAATCAGCCCTATTGGAGTTGAGAAAATGAACCTGAAAATGATTGGATTGATCATAGGTTACATTCTTGCCATCATTTTTTTATTTGAGCTGTATGAGCATCAATTGGGTGCGATTTCTTTTTTTATCCTGACTATTGTCTTTTTTACGTCAGCCTATCGTCAGAAATCGAAAAAGAAAAAAAGGAAGAATCTTTAGCTTTTGGTTTCCTGTGAATGATAGACAATAAGGTAAATCTGTGAAAGTATCATATAGAACTAGCATAAACCCATTTAGATTGTTTATAATGGAGTATATGTCTAGCAGGAATTGTCGTTATTTTATCGAAATACTGTTTTAGATTATTTTTTTATGTAAAAAAACACGGAATTCAGTGTTTGAATAGAGAAGGGAAGTGCGGAATTTGAGTTTAAAACAATACTCAAAAGAGCAATTATTGGAAATGTCCTTAATAGAGATGGCATATGATTTGTTAGTTGAAAGAAATGAACCGATTCCATTTAAAGACTTAATTAGTGAATTAGCTTCGCTGCACCATTTATCCAAAGCGGAAGTGGAAAAGAAAATTGCCCAATTCTATACGGATTTAAATGTAGATGGCCGTTTCACTTCACTAGGAGAAAACCGCTGGGGATTGAAAACATGGTACCCGGTTGACCAAATCGAAGAAGAAGTCGTACATGTTGTAAAACCTAAAAAGAAAAAGAAAGCCAAAAAGGCTGCTGTCGTCATCGATGATTTCGATGAACTTGAAGACGAAGACCTTGACTTTGAAGAAGATATCGATGATCTGGACGAGGATGAAGATGACGACGATGATGATATTCTAGGTTCTCCAGTCATCGACGAAGTGCTTTTGGATGATGACGTGGATGATGACGACGATCTGGAAGAAGAAATAATCGAAGATGATGCATTTGTCCTGGAAGATGATGAGGACGAAGATGACTTGGCTGACTTGGATGAAGAGGATGAGAAATAAATAATCGCCCTTGACTTTTTGAGGCGAAATTTGTAGAATCATTTTTGGGCTCCTTAAAAAAGGACACAATGATTAAATTATATCGCTCCCTTACTTTTATTGTAAGCGGAGCGTTTTTGTTTTTAATGATGGAATGAATAAATGACATCATTTTTTTATTTTTAAAAATGATTTCTCGTAGAATTGTAAAAACTATAGAGAACATATTTATGTTAACTGTCATTTAAGGAAATTTATTCTTGTTCATGTATCCTGCATGACTCTCACTAAAGACCTTTAAGTGATTAATGGTTTGTACTGGTTTACGGTTTCTAGCTTTTAACCGCTCATGTAGCGGAAGATTCGATTCAGGTTCCGATTTAATGATGTGAAGAACTGAATTGGAAGAAGACATTCTATAGGAGGATATAAGATGACAAAATATATTTTTGTGACAGGTGGGGTAGTTTCTTCCTTGGGAAAAGGGATTACGGCCGCTTCTTTAGGCAGATTATTAAAAAATAGGGGATTGAATGTTACAATCCAGAAGTTTGACCCTTATATCAACTTGGATCCTGGTACGATGAGTCCATATCAACATGGTGAAGTGTTTGTAACGGATGATGGTGCTGAAACGGATTTGGATCTGGGGCACTATGAGCGTTTCATCGATATCAACCTTGGTAAACACAGCAATGTGACTACAGGCAGAATTTATTCAACCGTCCTGAGAAAAGAACGCCGTGGCGATTATCTAGGCGGAACGGTTCAGGTCATTCCCCATATCACGAATGAAATCAAAGAACGGGTTTTCCGTTCAGGCAATGAAACGAATGCCGATATAGTCATCACTGAAATTGGCGGTACTGTAGGGGATATCGAGTCTCTTCCATTCCTTGAAGCGATTCGCCAAATCAAGAGTGATATCGGTATCAATAATGTTATGTATATCCACTGTACACTGGTTCCTTACATCAAAGCTGCTGGTGAAATGAAAACAAAACCGACACAGCATAGTGTAAAAGAATTACGCAGTCTTGGCATTCAGCCAAATATCATCGTTGCACGTACAGAAAGCCCGATTTCACAAGATATGAAGGATAAAATCGCTTTATTCTGCGATATCGATAAAAAATCTGTTATCGAATGTCTTGATGCGGATACACTTTACTCCATCCCTCTTGCGCTTCAAGCACAAAATATGGACCAAATCGTTTGTGATCACTTGCAATTGGACTGTGGCGATGCGGATATGGAAGATTGGAAGGAACTAGTCAAAAAGGTTACTTCTTTATCAAAGAAAACGAAAATCGCCTTAGTCGGAAAATATGTTGAATTGCAAGATGCTTATCTTTCTGTAGTGGAAGCACTTAAGCATGCCGGTTACGCATTTGATGCAGATGTTGAAATCGACTGGGTGAATTCCGAAGACGTAACTAAAGAAAATGTTGCAGAACTTCTTCAAGATGCAGATGGAATCCTTGTACCTGGAGGTTTTGGAGATCGTGGAATCGAAGGGAAAATTGCAGCGACCGAATTTGCCCGCACGACAAAAAAACCATTCTTCGGAATTTGCTTAGGCATGCAGTTGGCGTCCATTGAGTATGCACGCAACGTCCTGGGACTTCCAGAAGCACATTCAGCTGAAATTAATGAAAATACTCCTGATCCAATCATCGATCTTCTTCCTGAGCAGAAGGATGTAGAAGATTTGGGCGGAACGCTGCGCCTTGGTCTGTATCCTTGTAAACTTATCGAAGGAACTAAAGCATACGAAGCGTATAATGACGAGGTTGTTTATGAACGTCACCGTCACCGTTATGAATTCAATAACCACTACCGTCAAGCTATGGAAGAGGCAGGATTCGTGTTCTCCGGTACAAGTCCGGATGGTCGTCTAGTCGAAATCGTTGAACTGAAAGATCATCCTTGGTTCGTGGCTTCCCAATTCCATCCGGAATTCACGTCACGTCCTAACCGTCCACAGCCGCTATTCCGCGACTTTGTCGGTATGTCATTAAAGAACGGCAAAAATCTTTAATAAACAAAAAAACAGCCCATGTGGCTGTTTCAGACTGTAGGCAAACTTGAAGAAAATCGAGTTTGCCTACAGTTTTTTTATGGCTTGTACAATTTGTATGTTGATTTCGATTCCAGGCACCGCTTAGACGTGCTTTTCCCGCATGAGTCTCGCAACACCCGCTACAATCAAATTTATATAACGCTTAGATAAGTGGTCAGTTGGTTCGGGAACATCATTTGATGAAAGTATTTTCCGAACCCCTTTTTTTAGCTGAATTTATCATTCTTCATCTTCATATTCTTTTATGATTTCTTCAAGAGTGAATTTAATTCCATGATAAGCGAAAAGAGCGGTAATGAGGGTAGGGAACCCATATCGATTTCCCGTTTCATCGGGAATCAATCCCCGTTGGATACGTAAATCAATATGTACGTCAGCCAACTCCAAAAGAGTATCTTCTTCGGAAGGGACTGATGTAGAAACCGCAACAAATGGGATATCCTTTTCCTTGAGTTGTTTTGCCAGCATCAATGCTTCTGAATCGTCTGAATGGCGGCTGAATATAAGAAATCGATCTTCCCTGGAAATAGTTTCACTTAATTCATAGCTTTTTGCCTTAGGAAAGGGTTCTGCCCCATTCAAAGCCTCGGCAGTGACGCCCTGCATTTCACCAAAACCGTGAATGAACACAGAACCGTCCCCAACTGCAGCCTGAGCCAGCAGGCGTCCGGCATCCTCCATTTCAAAGGCTTCATTTTCAATCAGTTTTTTAAATAAACCGCTTATCTGTGTCGAGAAAATTTTTAACATGATCAGGGACTCCTTTAAAAAATAATATACTTATTATAAAGGACTTTCCTTTACATTGACAGGTTTCAGGGTTTTTGGTCCAAAGGGCTGAATTAACTAAATCGGTCGAAAAAACAAAAAAATTAAAATTCCTTTTAGCCATACAGCAGGAATTTTGTTACAATTATCGAATATGAACATAGAAATCATGAATGGAATAAATGCGTTGGACCTCAAGTGATTTAACGCAATCTATGTAACTACCCTTTTTCGGGTAATATGGCCGAATAGGCTAATATATTTAATTGATGAATCGGGAAGGGGAGAGGTGATAAAATGCCAGGGAAAATATTGATTGTTGATGATCAATTCGGGATTCGTATTTTATTGAACGAGGTTTTACATAAAGAAGGGTATGAAACATTTCAAGCAGCTAATGGCATTCAAGCCTTGGAAGTGCTAAATAATCATTCACCCGATCTTGTATTGCTGGATATGAAGATTCCGGGAATGGATGGCATCGAGATCTTGAAAAGGATGAAAGTCGTCGATCCGGACATCCGGGTCATAATCATGACGGCATATGGTGAACTTGACATGATTCAGGAAGCAAAGGATTTAGGGGCAATGACACACTTTGCAAAGCCGTTTGATATTGATGATATTAGAAAAGCCGTACGTGAATACTTGCCGATTCAATCGAGTTAACGGTCTTGAAAATTTAATATTATTGACGGAGAAATTGCCGCGGCTATCTTGTTTTAGATAGGCCGTGTTTTTTTGGAATAAAATTTGAGGCATGGTTCAGTTGTAATTGTTGCTGTTTTTTTGATGTATTGATATGCTAAAAGAGGAGAGATATTCTGATTTATAAGCGTATGCTACTTTGGTTTTAGGGAATATCTAGAAAGAATTAACTTTAAAAATAAACATCCACTAGTAGGAGGAAATCAAATGCCTTTAGTTTCTATGAAAGATATGCTGAATAAAGCCCTTGATGAAAAATATGCAGTAGGTCAATTCAATATCAATAACCTTGAATGGACTCAAGCCATCCTAGCTGCTGCTGAACAAGAAAAATCCCCAGTCATCCTTGGTGTTTCCGAAGGTGCTGCCCGTCATATGGGTGGTTTCAAAACGACTGTCATGATGGTTCAAGGATTGTTGGAAGACATGAAAATCACTGTTCCTGTGGCCATTCACCTTGACCATGGTTCAAGTTATGATAAATGTAAGGAAGCCATCGAAGCTGGATTCACTTCAGTAATGATCGATGCTTCACATCATCCAATTGAAGAAAATATCGAAACAACCAAGAAGGTTGTCGAATTCGCTCACGCACGCAATGTTTCGGTTGAAGCGGAAGTGGGCACGGTTGGCGGACAAGAAGATGATGTAATCGCTGATGGAGTCGTTTATGCAGACCCTCAAGAATGTGAACAGTTGGTTAAAGAAACGAATGTCGACTGTTTTGCTCCAGCTTTGGGATCCGTTCACGGACCATACAAAGGTGAACCTAACCTAGGCTATAAAGAAATGGAAGAAGTACGGGATTTAACGAAAAAACCTCTTGTTCTTCATGGCGGTACAGGCATCCCTACGAAAGATATCCAAAAAGCGATTTCTCTTGGAACATCAAAAATCAATGTGAATACGGAAAATCAAATTGTGTTCACAAAAGCGGTTCGTGAAATCCTGAAAAACGATTCTGAAGTGTACGATCCTCGTAAATACATGGTTCCTGGCCGTGAAGCTATTAAAGAAACGGTCATCGGCAAAATACGTGAATTCGGTTCAAACGGCAAAGCATAATTTCAAATAGGGTTCCATCCCTTTAAAATGTAAGGCAATATTCCCATTGGGGGGCTCCCCCTAATGGTTTCTTTTAGATGCAGGCTTAATCCGGGCTCTATTTTTCGAACAATTAGAATTCAATAGAGAAATAAAAAATTGATTACATATGGAGGATATTTTATGAAATTCTTTATAGATACAGCAAACATGGAAGAAATCAAACAAGCACACGAACTTGGCGTTTTAGCAGGTGTTACGACAAACCCGTCCCTTGTTGCTAGGGAAAAGGGAGTTTCTTTCCATGACCGGCTAAAAGAAATCACAAGCCTTGTTAAGGAATCCGTTTCTGCTGAAGTCATTGCGCTTGATTTTGAAGGAATGATGGCTGAAGCCAAGGAGCTTGTTGCGATTGCACCTAACATCACGATTAAAGTGCCAATGACCCCAGACGGCTTGAAAGCTGTTTCAGCACTTACAAAACAAGGTGTCAAAACAAATGTCACGCTTATTTTCAGTGCCAACCAAGCATTATTGGCAGCTAGGGCAGGAGCAACTTATGTATCGCCATTTTTAGGACGCTTGGATGACATCGGCCAAAATGGTTTGGATTTAATTTCGGATATTGCTGACATATTTGCGATCCATGATATCAATGCTGAGATCATTGCAGCTTCCATCCGCCATCCGATGCATATTACAGAAGCGGCTCTTAAAGGGGCACATATTGCAACGATCCCTTATAAAGTTTTAATGCAATTATTCCATCACCCATTAACGGATAAAGGGATTGAAGCTTTCTTGAATGATTGGAATTCACGTACTGAAGCATAATGCCTTGCCGCTAAGTCGCTATAGATTGCACTGTTTTAATAAAATTAACATAAATTAGAAATTTTTATCTTTTTTTTACATGAATTTTCTGCTTTTGTGTAAACTAAAGAACTAGATAGTGAATGTTGTCGGATTATGCAATTTTCTTGTGGTAAAATATTACTTTTTGGAAGTAGCTTCTAAGTGCTTAGCGTGGAAGGGAGTTTATTATGGAAAAACTTAAAATTGCCGGTGGCTATCCTCTAAAGGGAAGCATTCGTGTCAGCGGAGCAAAAAATAGTGCGGTTGCCCTTATTCCGGCAACGATTTTAGCGGACTCTCCCGTAACGATTGAAGGCCTGCCTGATATCTCGGATGTACAGATGCTGAAAGAGTTAATGGAGGAAATTGGCGGTGAGGTATCCTTTGATGAAGGACAAATGACAGTCAACCCCAGCAGGATGATTTCAATGCCTCTTCCGAATGGCAGGGTCAAGAAGTTACGTGCCTCTTATTATTTAATGGGGGCAATGCTTGGTAAATTCAAAAAGGCAGTGATAGGCTTGCCTGGAGGCTGCCATTTAGGACCCCGTCCGATAGATCAGCATATTAAGGGGTTCGAAGCACTTGGCGCACAAGTGACGAATGAACAAGGAGCCATTTACCTTAGGGCGGACGAGCTCCGGGGAGCACGTATATATTTGGATGTCGTTAGTGTAGGGGCAACGATCAACATCATGCTTGCCGCCGTTTTGGCCAAAGGCCGCACTGTGATTGAAAACGCTGCGAAAGAACCGGAAATCATCGATGTCGCCACATTGTTGACCAATATGGGAGCGAAAATTAAGGGTGCTGGAACGGATATCATCCGTATTGATGGTGTGGAAAGTTTGCATGGTTGCAAGCATACGATCATACCGGATCGGATTGAAGCCGGTACTTTCATGATTTTAGCCGCTGCTGTCGGTGAAGGGATTCTGATCGATAATGTCATTCCCCAGCATTTGGAGTCATTGACTGCCAAATTGAGGGAAATGGGGATTAATATTGAAGCGGGTGATGACCAGATATTTGTCTCTCCAGGAGAAAATTATAAATCCGTTGATATCAAGACGTTGGTTTATCCTGGTTTCCCAACAGATCTTCAGCAACCTTTCACTTCCCTTTTAACAAAAGCAAGCGGTACTAGCATGGTCACCGATACGATATATGGGGCACGATTTAAGCATATTGATGAGCTGCGACGCATGAATGCTAAGATCAAAGTCGAGGGCAGAGCAGGCATCGTAGATGGTCCTGTCCAACTACATGGGGCAAAAGTGAAGGCAAGCGATTTACGTGCCGGAGCAGCTCTGGTAATTGCCGGTTTAATGGCTGAAGGGATTACAGAAGTGACCGGGCTTGAACATATAGATCGCGGATATAGCCATCTTGTTGAAAAACTTTCAGGTTTGGGAGCGACGATTTGGCGTGAAGAAATGACGCAAGAAGAAGTGGAGCAGCTTAAAAGCTGATCCCTTTTCTTGTTACCTCATTGTGTTACTATATATGATATAATGTGTTATACTAATATATAAATAAATCATGCTAGTGTACATGAGGGGGAACCGGAAATGGAAAGAAGTTTATCGATGGAGCTTGTCCGCGTAACAGAGGCGGCAGCACTAAATTCAGCTCGCTGGATGGGAAGAGGAAAGAAAGACGAAGCGGATGATGCAGCAACAACTGCAATGCGGGATGTTTTCAATACTATTCCCATGCAAGGAACGGTTGTAATCGGTGAAGGGGAAATGGATGAAGCGCCAATGCTTTATATTGGCGAAAAACTTGGTACTGGTCTTGGGCCACTAGTGGATGTGGCGGTTGATCCTTTAGAAGGAACGAACATCGTTGCATCCGGCGGCTGGAATGCATTGGCTGTATTGGCGATAGCCGATAAGGGGAACTTGCTTCATGCCCCGGATATGTATATGGATAAAATAGCTGTCGGACCAGAGGCTGTCGGTCAGATTGATATCAATGCTTCTGTCTTGGACAACCTGAAAGCGGTAGCCAAGGCAAAAAATAAAGATATCCAAGACGTGGTTGCAACAATATTGAACCGCGACCGTCATTCGAAGATCATTCATGAACTTCGTGAGGCAGGGGCCCGTATCAAGTTGATCAACGATGGAGATGTAGCTGGAGCCATAAATACGGCCTTCGATCTTACCGGTGTTGACATCTTATTCGGATCTGGCGGAGCTCCAGAGGGAGTCATTGCAGCCGTTGCCTTGAAATGCCTTGGAGGGGAAATTCAAGGTAAACTCGTTCCTCATAGTGATGAAGAAGTGGAACGCTGTGGAAAAATGGGCCTTGAATTAGGAAAAGTCCTCAGAATGGAAGATCTTGTTCGCGGAGATGACGCAATTTTTGCTGCAACAGGTGTGACTGATGGAGAACTTTTACGCGGTGTACAATTTAAAGGGCATTACGGCGAAACGCAATCCGTAGTCATGCGTGCTAAATCTGGTACCGTTCGATTCATTGATGGGCGTCACAGCCTTAAGATTAAACCGAATGGTTTGATCGACTGATAGCGTTTTTTTTGAAAAATCACTTTTAAAAAGCGAGCGGTTTCATCGCTCGCTTTCTCTTTAAAAAAATTTAAGTTGAATAATTAAAATAAAAAAAGTAAAATAAAGCTTGGTCTACTATTAATAATTTAAAATCTGCCCTTTCACTCCAAACTTCAAGAAGCCTTCAATTAATTTTCTTCTTTACATGTAAAATGTATCATCCTTTCTAAGAAAACTCTGGTCGGGTACATGGATTGCGGTTTTTCTTCCATCTAACAAACCATTTCTTTTTCAGTATGGGTGAAAACGTTTAATTAATAAAAGTGTGGTGTCATAATGAATTTAACTATTTCTAATTTAGAAAACATGAAACTTAAGGATCTCTATGAGCACGCGCGCGAATATAAAGTTTCCTATTACAGCAAACTTTCCAAAAAGGAACTTATTTTCGCTATCCTGAAAGCACAAGCTGAGCAGGATGGCCTCCTATTCATGGAGGGCGTTTTAGAGATCATCCCTTCAGAGGGCTTCGGTTTCCTCCGTCCAATTAATTATTCTCCAAGCTCGGAGGATATTTATATTTCTGCTTCTCAGATCCGCAGATTCGATTTGCGAAATGGAGATAAAGTGTCCGGTAAGGTAAGGCCTCCAAAAGAAAACGAGCGCTATTATGGATTGCTGCATGTTGAAGCAGTCAATGGCGATAATCCGGAATCAGCTAAAGAGCGTGTCCACTTTCCAGGTTTAACACCGCTGTATCCTAACAGGCAAATTAAACTGGAAACGACACCGAAGAACTTATCGACCAGGATTATGGATGTCCTGGCACCGGTCGGTTTTGGGCAGCGTGGTCTGATTGTTGCACCTCCAAAAGCCGGTAAAACGATGCTCATCAAGGAAATTGCCAATGCGATAACCACAAACCATCCCGAATCGGAATTGATTGTGCTGTTGATCGATGAACGCCCGGAAGAAGTGACAGACATTGAACGTTCCGTCGCAGGAGACGTGGTAAGCTCAACTTTCGATGAAGTGCCGGAAAACCATATCAAGGTGGCTGAGCTGGTGTTGGAACGAGCCATGCGCCTTGTGGAGCATAAACGGGATGTCATCATTTTAATGGACAGCATCACCCGCCTTGCCCGTGCTTACAACCTTGTCATTCCGCCGAGCGGGCGTACACTATCAGGGGGTATTGACCCTGCTGCATTCCATCGTCCAAAACGCTTTTTCGGTGCGGCGAGGAATATCGAGGAAGGCGGCAGCCTGACGATCCTTGCTACAGCATTGGTAGATACGGGTTCAAGAATGGACGATGTCATTTATGAAGAATTTAAAGGTACGGGCAATATGGAGCTGCATTTAGATCGTGCCCTTGCCGAAAGACGCATCTTCCCGGCAATCGATATTCGTCGCTCAGGCACTCGTAAAGAAGAATTGCTAATTCCGAAAGATCGCCTGGATAAACTATGGGCCATCAGGAAAACGATGTCAGATTCGCCTGATTTCTCGGAGAAATTCCTTCGCCGTCTAAAACAGACAAAAGGTAATGAAGAATTTTTCAGTAAGCTGGATGAAGAGATGTCAGAAATGAAAAAGGGGCCAGCGAGCGTAAAACGTTCTTAAACCCTGTAAGAAACAAACAGTTGCACAACTAGTCTTAAGTTGTTATAATGAGTTCATGTGTTTTTACAATAAATGTGAGGGTGTTTTTCCCTCAACTTGAAGTATATAACTCTGTTTCGAATGATTCAGGGCATAAGGAGCTGAAAAGAATGAAAACTGGAATTCATCCAAATTATAAGCTTTCAAAAGTAATTTGTTCTTGCGGAAACACTTTTGAAACTGGTTCAGTTAAAGAAGAGATCAAAGTTGAGACTTGTTCAGAGTGCCATCCATTCTATACTGGTCGTCAAAAATTCGCTGAAGCTGGCGGACGTGTTGATCGTTTCAACAAAAAATACGGTATTAAATAAGCCGGACTTTTTAAAAAACAGGCAAGTATTTTTCTTGCCTGTTTTTTCTTTTCCATAAACAAGTAAGAATTTATACAAAGCCAGGTCGACTTCAATAATGGCCAATGGATCGACAGGTGGAAGGGAGTAGCTGTTTCCATGTATGTAATGAAACAAACAGGCTGGATCGAGCTTATTTGCGGAAGCATGTTTTCAGGTAAATCTGAAGAATTGATTAAACGAGTCAGCCGTGCTCAATTTGCTAAAGAGCAAATAGCTGTATTTAAACCAGCTATTGATAATCGCTATGCGGAAGAGGCTGTCGTATCACACAATGGCTCTTCTGTGATGGCAAAGCCGATTGCCCATTCAACGGATATTTTTAAGTATTTGGACAAGCCCCTGGATATCATTGCAATAGATGAAGTGCAATTTTTTGATCATGAAATTATCGGGGTTGCCCAGCATCTTGCGGACAGCGGTTATCGAGTGATTATGGCTGGACTCGATCAAGATTTCAGAGGTGAACCATTCGGTCCTATGCCTGTTCTATTATCGCTTGCAGAATCGGTGACTAAGCTGCAAGCAGTGTGTGAAGTGTGCGGGTCACCTGCGAGCAGGACTCAGCGCTTGATAGATGGGGAGCCGGCCTCCTATGATGAGCCGATCATCCTTGTAGGTGCTTCGGAATCATACGAGCCCCGCTGCCGCCATCATCACGAAGTTCCGGGTAAGCAGGCTGTTGGTATTAAAGAACATATTTGAATGATGGTGCCCTATGATCCAATGAGATCGCAGGGTGCTTTTTTTATGCGGAAAAGTGGACAAACTGTCGCAGTCATTCAGGTGGCATGACCAATACATGGAAGGGAAATAAAAGATAAATATTGCCCCATTTTGGGTAGGCTAACGAGGAAATGTTCTTCTTAACCAGTCAAAATGGAGGGAAAAAATATGAAATCAAAAATGCTTATTATGACGGCCTTTCTGCTTGCTGCACTAACGGCATGCGGTCAAAATGACAATGCGATAAATAATGATTCGGAATATGGCGATCAATCGCGGGATGGCAGGGATTTTGTTGGCAATGGTTTAAATCAAGTATCCAATAATGATTGGGATAATGAAGCGGAACGCCCATCAGATCAGGTCCTTAACACACCGCATCATACATCCAATAATTCCCCATCCATGGGGCAGCAAATTGATGAAATCCGCGGAGTGATTGAATCGGAAACTAATTATGAGGCGGGCTCCGTTTGGTTTAATGGAAATACCATACATGTTACGGTCCATGATGAAGGCAAAATCAAGACGGAAAAAGAAAGAAATAAGGAAATGCAGCGAATACAAGGCATGATAAACAGGGTTGTGCCTCAATATAATGTAGATGTCAAATTAAACAAGTAACGACACGACATTTTTGAATCTCTTTGACGTTGATTATTCACCTATACTATAATTAACCTAGAAGTGAACTGAGCTGGGGCACTGAGCTACTTTTTTATAGTAATAAAAGATGGATTACTTCCAATTCGTTTCAGATGTTTTGGAAAATTTATGAGGTGAATAATTTGTTTGATCGATTGCAAGCAGTAGAAGATAGATATGAAAGATTGAATGAACTATTAAGTGACCCGGAGATCATTAATGACTCTAAGAAGCTTAGGGAATATTCTAAGGAGCAATCCAGCATTCAAGAGACCGCATCGACTTATAAAGAATATAAAGCGGTTCGTGAGCAACTCCAGGAAGCGAAGGCGATGCTGGAGGAGAAACTTGATGCGGACATGCGTGAAATGGTAAAAGAAGAGATCAATGAACTTGATGAGACCATACAAGGACTTGAGGATAAACTGAAAATATTGCTTATTCCTAAAGATCCTAACGATGATAAAAACGTAATCATGGAGATCCGCGGAGCGGCTGGCGGAGATGAGGCGGCCTTATTTGCAGGCAGTCTATACCGGATGTATAGCCGTTTTGCCGAGGTGCAGGGCTGGCGGACTGAAGTCATTGAAGCAAGTCCTACAGGGCTTGGCGGCTACAAGGAAATCATATTCATGATCAATGGTAATGGCGCTTATTCAAAATTGAAGTTCGAAAATGGGGCGCATCGCGTTCAACGAGTACCTGAAACTGAATCAGGCGGACGGATTCATACATCTACAGCCACGGTTGCCGTTTTACCCGAAGCTGAGGAAGTGGAAGTTGAAATCCATGATAAGGATATTCGTGTCGACACCTTTGCATCAAGCGGTCCTGGAGGGCAAAGTGTCAATACGACAATGTCAGCGGTGCGCTTGACTCATATTCCGACTAATACGGTTGTATCCTGTCAAGATGAAAAATCACAAATCAAGAACAAGGAAAAAGCAATGAAGGTTTTGCGTGCCAGGGTGTACGATAAAATCCATCGCGAAGTACAGGCGGAATATGATCAAAATAGGAAGCTTGCCGTTGGTACGGGCGATCGATCCGAAAGGATTCGCACTTATAACTTCCCGCAAAACCGCGTTACTGACCACCGTATTGGTTTAACGATTCAAAAACTGGATCAAATCATGGAAGGTAAACTAGATGAAGTCGTTGATGCATTAATCATGGAAGACCAATCTTCAAGGCTGGAAAATGCAGATGAGTAATTCTGCCGTGAAAGTGTTTGAAGCCCTTAAATGGGCTTCTTCCTTTTTAAAGGAAAATGATCGTGATGCCAATGCTGGGGAAATCCTCTTACGGCACTTTTTAAAACAAACTCGCTCCGAAATGCTGGCCAACCTTCATGAGGAGCTTAGTGAAGCGGATTTTAGGCAATTTAAGGACGCTATTGAGCTGCATGCCGAGGGAACGCCCATCCAATATATAATCGGCAGTGAAGAATTTTATGGACGGACCTTTTTGGTGAATGAAGAAGTGCTCATACCGAGACCGGAAACAGAAGAATTGATTTATTATACATTACGTAAAATCCCGGCCATTTTTATGGAGGGACAGAAGCTCCGGTTAGCTGATATTGGGACCGGCAGCGGCGCAATCGCCATAACGATGAAACTTGAAAAATCAAATCTGATGGTGACGGCCACGGACATAGCGGAACCATCGCTTGAGGTGGCGAGGAAAAATGCCGAATCACTTGGTGCCGAAGTGGAGTTCATGCAAGGTGATTTGCTTTTGCCTTTCATGAACATAAACGAAAAGGTGGACATCCTTTTATCGAATCCGCCATATATACCAGAAGATGATCATAAATCCATGTCAGTAGTCGTGACTGGTCATGAACCACATCGTGCATTATTTGCCGGTATCGATGGGCTGGATTTTTACCGCCGTTTTATGGAGCAGTTACCCCTGATCATGAAAGTGCCTGGGCTGATCGGTTTTGAAGTGGGTGCTGGACAGGGTGAAGCGGTTGCCGATTTATTGAAGCGTACCTTTCCTGCCGCAGAAGTATCCATTATAAATGACATTAATGAAAAAGATCGAATGGTCTTTGCTGAATTAAAATGATCCGTCTCCCTTATGTGAGACGGTTTTTTTAGGGACATCACCCTCATAATCCTTTGGAATCTATATTTCAGCTATCAACTTTTTTTGTTTTTACTAGTTTAAGATAGCTGGAAAATGGTGAGACTAATTCATGTGAGGGGGCGAAGGCGATGAAAACTAAACATTTAGCCATTATTTATCTATTAATCTTAACTATAGGAACGATCGTAAGTATATATATGCCTAAAGCGGAGATAGTTGGTGCAGAAGATACGAAGGTGATCCCGGATGAGGCAATTCGGCTGCGGATACTTGCCAATAGTGATGCAGAAGAGGATCAAGCGGTTAAACGGCTGATTAGGGATGAGGTAAATGAAGATATTACAAAGTGGGTCGAGGAGCTTACTTCATTGGATGAAGCGAGGGATGTGATTACCTCGCATCTGCCTGATATCCAGGCGACGGCTGAGGCAGTTATAAAGGAACAGGGTTTGGAGCAGTCGGTGAAAGTGGATTTTGGACAAGCTGAATTTCCGACAAAACTGTACGGGCAGTATTTATATCCGGCAGGGGATTATGAAGCAGTGATTATCACACTTGGTGAAGGGGAAGGCGCAAATTGGTGGTGTGTGTTATTTCCCCCATTGTGTTTCTTGGATTTTTCAAATGGGACGGCTGTAAGCCAAAGTCCGATTGTCGAGGATGAAAGTGAAGGGTCCCTGACTTCGGAAGGAACGGCTTATGCTGCAACGAATGAAGAAAGTGAACCAGTTGCAGAGGAAGTAGTTGAAGAAGAGGTAATGGAGGAGAGCGTAAAAGAGGAAGTGCCGGAAGAAACGGTAAAAGAAGAGGTTGTAGAGCCAGAGGTAAAAGAAGAAGTGGCAGTAGTAAAAGATAAGGAACAAGTGACAGAGGAAGTGCTTGAAGGGAAAGTTGAAGAAAACAAGGTTGAACTTGCGGCATCCAATGAACAAGGTCAACTATTATATGAAGGGGAAAAGGAGCCTGAGGTGGAAGTGAAGTCATTGTTTGCAGAAATCTTCAATGATCTATTTTAAGAAGGGGGCAGGCATCTTTAAATTCAGATAATTTTAAAAACATATCCACAGGGTTATTAACAAAAAATCAAAAAAGTCTGTCATTAATCATTAATATCCACAAACTTATCCACGGATTCGATGTGGTTATCCCCAATTTGTGGATAACACTTGAATTATGTGTATACTTCTTTTATACTTTCAAAGTATCTTTTAGGTGGAATTAGTACGTTAAATTGAAAATACCGTTCATATTAAAGCGATTTTATAAAATAAGAAATGTTAAAAGGCGATGGTGTTCAAGATGAAAACGAAAATTTGGTCAGTGGATAAAAATGTGGATAATTTACAAAGTTATCCCCAGATTACACAATCAGCTGAATTATTAAAGGCTAATCAAGTGGTTGCTTTTCCTACAGAGACCGTTTATGGACTCGGCGCGAATGCCAAAAATGACGAGGCGGTTAAAAAAGTGTTTGAAGCAAAGGGGCGTCCGAGTGATAATCCTTTAATCGTACATATAGCCTCCGATGACCAGTTGTCTGATATTGTAGAAGAGATTCCGGAACAGGCCCGGAAGCTAATGGCAGAATTTTGGCCGGGTCCATTGACTTTGATCATGAAACGAAAACCGGGCCAGCTATCAAATCTTGTGACAGCTGGATTGGACACGGTAGCTGTCAGGATGCCGGATCATCAGGTTGCCCTTGGCCTTATTCGTGCGAGTGATTTGCCCATTGCGGCTCCAAGTGCAAATACTTCCGGGAAACCAAGCCCCACTTCAGCAAAACATGTTGAAGATGACTTGTTGGGCCGGATTGCAGGTATTGTCGATGGTGGGAATACAGGTGTGGGCGTGGAATCCACAGTACTGGATTGCACTGTGGAAGTCCCTGTTATTTTAAGGCCCGGCGGGGTGACCCTGGAACAGCTGGAAGCGGTAATAGGGGAAGTCAGGCAAGATGTCGCTTTGAAGAATCAGGAAACGGCGCCAAAAGCCCCGGGCATGAAATATACCCACTATGCTCCGAAGGCCCCTCTATTTTTAGTCAAGGGTAATCAAGCTTTCCTTCAGAAGCTTGTGGATGAAAAAAGGACTGACGGGTTAAAGGTGGGCATCATAACGGCTTATGAACATCAACAGGATTTTGAGGCGGATTATGTGGTTGTCCCAGGTTCATTAGCGGATTTACATACTGTTGCGACAGGCTTATATGATGCCTTAAGACAGTTTGACGAGCTGGAGGTCGATGTCATTTTTAGTGAAATGTTTCCTGACCATGGAATAGGCGCTGCGGTCATGAACCGGCTTGAGAAGGCTGCAGGTCATCAAATCATCAAGGAACATGCGTAATAAGGACTGATTTATCCTTCTATTTCTTTTCGGACATGCATAACATGTAGTAGGCACGTCCGAGGGGGATTGGAATGAATACATTTGCTGGGGAAATCATCACCTTATTGCTAATGGCATTCGCGTTGGGAATGGATGCCTTTTCAGTAGGCCTTGGAATGGGAATGTTTAAGCTAAGGTTGAGGCAAATATTTTTTATAGGTTTGACAGTAGGTGTTTTTCATATTTGGATGCCCTTGCTTGGGATGGGGGCAGGCCGTTTCATTTCAGAAAAGTTCGGGACCTTTGCTACCTACGCCGGCGGTCTATTGTTGATCATTCTTGGTATACAGATGTTTATCCCTGGAAAAAGGGATGGAGCTGGTGCCATGGGAAATAAGATGCTGGCTCCTGTCGGGAAAGGCTTAATCATTTTTGCGTTAGGGGTAAGCCTGGATAGCTTCTCGGTAGGGTTAACACTGGGGATTTACGGTGCAAAAACGATTTTAACCGTTCTTTGTTTTGGGTTTGCTGCCACCCTATTAACGTGGGCGGGGCTTTTACTGGGTAGAAAAATGCAGGGTTTGCTTGGCGTGTATAGTGAGATTCTTGGCGGAAGCATCCTGTGTGCATTTGGATTGAAATTATTGTTCTCTTTTTGATCCGCTTGAATTCATATCATTCCTTCCTCAACTGTTCCGATTAACGGGGCGGTTTTTATTTTTCTTCGGACAACAATGACAGTGATTTTTTGACTATAATAAACGGGCGATAGCTTATAATGAATAAAAAAGGAGGCGTTAAAAATGATCCGAGTATTATTTGTATGTACAGGTAACACATGCAGAAGCCCGATGGCAGAAGCGATATTGAAAAATAAGGATATTGCGGGTGTTGAAGTGAAGTCCGCAGGCGTGTATGCTTCATCAGGCCAGGATGCTTCGATGCATGCTAAAAATGTATTGTTTGAAAATGGCATAGTGCATAATCATCATTCAACGCCTTTATCCGCGAAGGAAATGGAGTGGGCAACTCATATCTTCACCATGACGGAAGGGCATAAATCGGCCATTACCCGTTCATACCCCCAAATGATCGATAAGACCTTTACCTTAAAAGAATTCATTATCGGCGATGAATATGATAGAGACATAATAGATCCGTTTGGCGGTTCTGAAGGCATTTATCGGGAAACGTTCAGGGAGCTGCAGGAATTAATAGAAGAGTTAGTAAAAAAGCTTAAAGAATAAACTGGGTACATAATGTGGCCGCTGCAGTAAAAAAATATTACTAAGCTTGTTGACCGTCAATGCAAAGGGTAAGATCAAGGCAGTCCCTTTTGAAGTGGCTGCTATTGCAGAATAAGCATCTGCTGGAGCGGAAGAAGTGACGGCTGTGACAAGCGAAAAAAGCGATAGTCATGGAAAATGTCGGAAAATCGGCAATGGTGGAACTTATAGTGGAAGCGGAAAAGTTGAACAGGACCATTACCCTACATTTTACTGCAGGAAACCGGAAACGGTTTCCTGCTTCTTTGTGGGGAAAAAGGATGGACATCCTTTATCTTTTCATAATTTTGTGACACAATAAAATCAATTGAAAAAGCTAGAGGAGGATTAACATGAAAGTTGCGATTGCTTCGGATCATGGTGGTATACATATCCGTGAAGAAATAAAGAATTTATTGAATGAGTTAAAGATTCCATTTGAGGACTTTGGCTGTGAATGCAGTACGTCGGTGGATTATCCTGATTATGCTTTGCCGGTTGCCGAAAAAGTGGCACGGGGTGAGTTCGATCGGGGCATTTTAATCTGTGGAACTGGTATTGGAATGAGCATTGCTGCTAATAAGGTCAAAGGAATCCGTTGTGCATTGGTTCATGATGTCTATAGCGCGAAATTGACCCGTCAGCATAATGATACCAATATGTTAGCGATGGGGGAACGAGTCATTGGCCCGGGTCTTGCCAGGGAAATTGCCCAAACATGGCTGACTTCGGAATTTGAAGGCGGGCGTCATCAAAACAGGATCGGTAAGATTGCGGAGTATGAAGGTAAGCACAGTTAATTCTATGGTTTTGGAGAGTTCCGATAGCAAGTTTTCTTATTGAAAGGATGCGTTTTCATGACAAGTGATGCTACATTTTCAAATGAGCTTGAGATATGGGGAAACCAGTTTCGGGAACTTTTACATGAGTTTCAAGAACAGACAGCTTTAAAAGAGAAACAGCTACTGGTAATCGGCTGCAGTACAAGTGAAGTGATCGGGAAAAGGATCGGTACTGAAGGGACGCTCGATGTTGCGGGGATGATTTTTTCCATAGTGAGGGATTTTCAAGGAAAAACGGGAGTTCAGGTTGCATATCAATGTTGTGAGCATCTAAATAGGGCATTGGTTTTGCAAAGGGAAACCGCGATTCGTTATGAGTATGAAGAAGTTTCGGTCGTACCTGTAAGAACAGCTGGGGGATCGATGGCGACATACGCCTACCAGCAATGGAATGATGCTGTCGTCGTTGAACATATCAAAGCGGATGCAGGGATAGACATTGGGGACACATTCATTGGCATGCATCTGAAGCATGTGGCGGTCCCGATTCGCTCTGCCATTAAAGAAATAGGACATGCACATGTGACCATGGCAAAAACCCGCCCCAAACTGATTGGCGGGGAGCGGGCAGTTTATCAGGACAACTCTGAAAACAAGAGTTGTAATTAATGGGTAAGTGAGACAGCATTTCTCGGATGGGGAATGCTGTTTTTTAATTGAATGCGAGCAAAATCGTAAGGCTCAAGATGAGGTTCACAAGAAAATCCTTTATATTATAGTGCTAATATAATGGTGATTTCACTCATGAAATATAGGGTGAAAGAGCTATTTATCATAATTTCGATGTTAAATACGAACATTTTCAAATGAAAAAACATTTAATGTTCGATAAAAATAGACTATCACTTCTAAATTAGACATGTTAAAATGGAGTAGAATTTTCTAATAAGATTGGTAAGGCTTTTTCATGCTTTTTGAAGGCATGTTGCACATAAATACTAAAAAGCGAATCACGCACAATTTGAGGAGGAATTACGGAATGAATCGTTTAGCAAAACAAGATGAGCAAGTGTTTAACGCAATTCAACTGGAATTAGGGCGTCAAAGAAGTAAAATTGAGCTTATTGCTTCTGAAAACTTCGTGAGTGAAGCTGTCATGGAAGCGCAAGGGTCGGTCTTGACTAATAAGTATGCAGAAGGATACCCTGGAAAACGTTACTATGGCGGATGTGAATATGTAGACATCGTTGAAGATCTAGCACGTGAGCGTGCGAAAGAAATTTTCGGAGGCGAGTATGTGAACGTACAGCCTCACTCTGGAGCTCAAGCCAATATGGCCGT
This sequence comes from Peribacillus sp. NPDC096448, assembly GCF_044762675.1. NCBI lineage: Bacteria > Bacillati > Bacillota > Bacilli > Caryophanales > Bacillaceae > Peribacillus > Peribacillus sp. NPDC096448. Next base: position 143,757 of record NZ_JBIWEU010000008.1, read on the forward strand.
ATACTTCACAGTGCTTCAAACTGGCGATACAGTGCTTGGGATGAACCTTTCGCATGGAGGTCACTTAACACATGGAAGTCCAGTAAACTTCAGTGGTGTTAACTACAATTTCGTTGAATATGGTGTAGACGAAAAAGATCACCGTATCGATTACAATGATGTATTGGAAAAAGCGCGTCAACATAAACCGAAATTGATCGTAGCGGGTGCAAGTGCATATCCACGGGAAATTGATTTCAAGCGATTCCGTGAAATTGCAGATGAAGTCGGGGCATATTTAATGGTCGATATGGCGCATATTGCAGGTTTAGTTGCGGCTGGATTACATCAAAGTCCAATTCCTTATGCTGACTTTGTAACGACAACTACTCATAAAACACTTCGCGGGCCACGCGGAGGGATGATCATCTGTAAAGAAGAATTCGGTAAGAAGATCGATAAATCCATCTTCCCTGGAATTCAAGGCGGTCCGTTGATGCATGTTATTTCAGCTAAGGCTGTTGCTTTCGGCGAAGCGCTTCAAGATGAATTTAAAGTATATGCACAACAAATCATCGACAATGCTAAACGTTTGGGCGAAGGTTTGAAGAAAGAAGGATTCACTCTTGTTTCTGATGGCACGGACAATCACTTGATTCTTCTTGATGTACGCTCTACTGGATTAACGGGAAAAATCGCAGAGCATGTTTTGGATGAAATCGGTATTACCGTGAACAAAAATGCGATTCCTTATGACCCGGAAAAACCATTCGTTACCAGCGGTATACGTATTGGGACTGCGGCAGTGACATCACGTGGCTTCGGTTTGGAAGACATGGATGAAATAGCTGCAATCATCGGACTTGTTTTGAAAAATAATGAAGACGCAGCTAAACTTGAAGAAGCAAAACAGCGTGTTGAATCATTAGCGAACAAATTTGAATTATATCCTTCATTGTAATATCGGAGCTGCTCCCTTTTAAAGGGAGCGGTTTTTTTGTACTTATGGACGGTCATTGTGTTAGAAGAATCCGAATAGTGAAAATAGGTCTGACATCTAAACCTTTATTGAAGATTGAAACATTTTTCTGTAAAATAGGTTGAAGTGAATTTTAAAAGACACGAAAATTTTTCTATTCGATTAGGGAAATCATAAAAAAGCGCGAAACTAAGCAATGGAATTGGAGAGATGCTAAATGGGAAAAGTTTATGTTTTCGATCACCCGTTAATTCAACACAAATTAGCCTATATACGTGATATAAATACAGGAACAAAAGAATTCCGTGAACTAGTGGATGAAGTTGCATCATTGATGGCATTTGAAATCACGAGGGATATGCCGCTGGAAGAAGTCGAAATCCAAACACCAGTAAGCACAGCGAAAGTGAAAATGCTTTCTGGTAAAAAAGTGGGGATCGTCCCGATTTTACGTGCAGGCATAGGGATGGTGGACGGAATCATTAAGCTGATTCCTGCTGCAAAGGTCGGACATGTTGGACTTTACCGTGATCCTGAAACATTGAAACCGGTTGAATATTATGCGAAAATGCCAAGTGACCTGGCAGAAAGGGAATGCATTGTAGTTGACCCGATGTTAGCCACTGGCGGATCAGCCATCGAAGCGATCCATTCCATTAAAAAGCGCGGTGCAGTCAATATTAAATTCATGTGTTTGATTGCAGCTCCAGAGGGTGTTGAAGCTTTAAAAGAAGCTCATCCTGATGTTGATATCTATATTGCGGGTCTTGACGAAAAACTGAATGAACATGGTTATATCGTTCCAGGTCTTGGAGACGCAGGAGATCGTTTATTCGGCACAAAATAAGGAAAGAAACTGAGGTGTCACGAATGAACAAACCGATAAAAGTCATGACCATTTTCGGGACGAGACCAGAAGCTGTCAAAATGGCTCCCTTAGTACTCGAATTTCAAAAACACCCAGAATATTTCAAGCCGATCGTTGCTGTTACGGCTCAGCATCGCCAAATGTTAGATCAAGTTCTCGAACTATTTTCCATAAAGCCGGACTATGACTTGGACATAATGAAGGAAAGGCAAACGCTTGCTGACATTACAACAAGAGCATTGAATGGTCTTGATTCCGTAATGAAGGAAGCTAAACCAGATATTGTTCTTGTGCATGGTGATACAACCACGACGTTTGTCGCTAGTCTGGCAGCTTTTTATAATCAAATTGTCATTGGGCATGTAGAAGCGGGGCTGCGCACTTGGAATAAGTATTCCCCCTATCCGGAAGAGATGAATCGACAGCTTACAGGTACGATGGCGGATTTGCATTTTGCGCCGACTTCGAAAGCCGAGGAGAATCTGCTGAACGAAAACAAGAAGGATAATATCTTCGTGACGGGAAATACGGCAACGGATGCTTTAAAAACGACTGTAAGGTCCACATATTCCCATCCGGTTTTAAATGGACTTGGCGAAGACAGGCTCATTTTGCTTACGGCCCATCGCAGGGAAAATCTAGGGGAACCCATGAGGAATATCTTCCGGGCCGTAAAGAGAATCATTGTTGAGCATGATGACGTTCAAGTGGTATATCCTGTCCATTTAAATCCGCTTGTTCAGGAATTGGCAAACGAAGTGCTCGGGAATGATCCGCGGATTCATTTGATAGAACCGCTGGATGTATTGGATTTCCATAACTTCGCTTCAAGAGCCTATCTGATTTTGACTGATTCTGGAGGGATCCAGGAAGAGGCACCTTCACTTGGTGTACCTGTCCTGGTTTTAAGGGATACGACCGAACGTCCTGAGGGGATTGCGGCTGGAACCTTAAGATTGGCTGGTACTGATGAACAATCCATATATGATTTGGCACATGAATTGCTCACCGATCAAGAGGTGCACGAAAAAATGTCCAAAGCTTCAAATCCATATGGGGATGGAAATGCTTCGGTCCGAATAGCTGAAGCCATCCGTTACTATTTTAAGCAAATAAATATGCCGCCAACTAGATTTGACTCATAAAAAGGGAAAAGCCATGCGCTTTTCCTTTTTTTATTTGCATACTCCAAGGTTGTTGAGAAAAGATAACTGCTAAGGGGATGATTATGTTGGCAAAGAAAACGTTCATAGTGTTTGTTTTCCTTTTTATATTTATTTATCAAAATGAAAAGGGATTGGCATCCGTCATTCTGCCGCCATTTCCAAAACTATCTGAATCTAAGGAAGTAACGGTTGTTGTCACGATGGATAAGGCGTTTCAACGAAAAAAGATCGAAAAACTGCTTGAAAAATATCCATCCCTTCAATTACGGAATGTTTATTCGGTTGCCCTGAATGGATTCTCCCTTCATGGGAAAATGAATGAGATAGAACAACTTAAAAAGGAGGATGAAATTCAGGCCGTAACGGAAGTATCCGTTTATCAAGCCGTGTTGGATAAAAGTGTCCCATACATAGGAGGAGACAGGGTCAGGGGTTTCTTTGATAAGGAGAATCACCGGATCACCGGTAAAGGGATAAAAGTAGGAATAATCGATACTGGCATCGATTATACACATCCAGATTTGCAACGTGCTTATAGAGGGGGCAAGGATCTGGTTGATGGTGATGAAGATCCGATGGAAACCAAAAATCAAGGCGACCTGGATACATTGCATGGCACTCATGTGGCAGGCATCATTGCAGCCAATGGAAAAATGAAAGGCGTCGCACCTGAAGCGGAAATTTACGCATATCGAGCTTTGGGACCAGGCGGTGCAGGAGATACGGATCAAGTATTGAAGGCTATTGAGTCAGCCATGAAGGATAAGGTGGATGTATTGAACCTCTCTCTTGGTAATAACGTCAATGGTCCTGATTTACCTATCTCCCTTGCATTGAATAAGGCTGTGGAAAGCGGCATCGTTGCCGTGACATCAAACGGGAATTCCGGTCCGGCTGTATGGACCGTCGGTTCACCCGGTACAGCGGAAAAAGCGATTTCCGTTGGGGCATCGACTCCTCCCTTAAGGGTTCCGTACATGATTTACGGTCTTGGATCGAAAAAGCATCAATCGCATTTAACCTTGTTTCAAGGCTCTAAAAAATGGAACCTGACGTTTTCCGAGAATGTCATATATGGGGGACTGGGTAATGAAAAGGACCTGAAGGATGTTCGGGATAAGATTGTGTTGATGGAACGTGGCACTCTTACCTTTCAGCAGAAAGTATCCAATGCAGAAAAGGCAGGTGCAAAGGGGGTAATTGTTTTTAATAATACGAGCGGGACCTTTACTGGAAGCTTGGAAAAAGAAATGAAAATTCCAGCTGCTTCTATTAATAGAAGAGATGGATTGCAGCTTAAGCAAATCATGGAAAAAGGGCAGAGCAAAACCGTTCAATTTGTTTATAAGAACGAGCAGGATAGGCTAGCGGACTTTAGCTCCAGGGGACCGGTAACCGTATCGTGGGGAATAAAGCCTGACGTATTGGCACCGGGAGTGGAAATTGAAAGCACCATTCCTAAAGGATATATGTCCCTGGATGGAACAAGTATGTCCGCACCGCATGTTGCAGGGGCTTGCGCCTTAATCCTGCAAAAACACCCGGAATGGACTCCTGATCAAGTGAAATCTGCATTGATGAGCACTTCCAAGCCATTGAGGAAAACTGTAAATCAATTGTATCATACATATGAACAGGGGGCTGGACGCATCCAGGTCGACGAAGCATTAAAAGCGGACACGCTCTTGAATCCAAGCTCATTGTCCTTTGGGATGTATACAAAAAAAGAAGGAATTGAAGAGCATCATGAAACGGTAGTCATAGAAAATACCGGAACGGAACTGAGGAAGTACTCATTCATGGTTCCATTAAAAGAGACGGGTCTCACTTGGGAATTGCCGAAATCCCTTACTTTGAAACCGAAGGAAAAGAAACGGATAAAAGTTGGACTGCAGGTCAACCCAGCCGAGCTTAAAAAGGGAGTCTTTGATGGATACCTCATTATAATGGAAGGAACCAAAAGAATATCCCTTCCTTATTTATATGTAAAAGAAGAGCCTGATTATCCAAGGATAATGGGATTTGATTTTGGGCAAGGGGACAAGAAAGGCACATATCGATACGAAATGTATCTTCCGCGCGGGGCAGAAGAATTCGGTATTGCCCTTTATGAGGAAGATAGCTTGAAATTCGCTGGATATTTGGATTGGTCCAGATCGGCTCCTTCCGGTTTGATCAAAAAAGATGTTTTGAAAAAGGAATTGCCGCCTAAAGGAGTGTATAAAGCGATAATCTTTGCGAGAAGGGGCGGAAGGGAAGATCGGATAGAAAAGACGTTACTTATCGAGTGAACAGAGGACAATAAGTAAAATAAAATGGATGTCAATAGTATAAAAAAGATAATTTGTGAACAATTCGTTAATAATTACAAACCTGTGACAAATTTCACTAACCACTCATTGACAATGATTCTAGCCTATTGTATGCTAACAAAGGATGTAAAATGAGAGGGTTTTCAGTAGCCCGGCATGCAGATTTTTACAGCATGAAATGTTTTCTATCCTCCACCAAATTCAACCGCGAGGATGCAACTTGCGTCAAATGATCGCCGTCTAAAATGGCTATGACTTTGATGTCAGCGATTCTTTCTCAAATAGTCGGATCAGTTTTGTTCGGTATCTTCTTTTACTTGTCAGAACCTAAGATTCGAACCGCTGCTATTAGTAATTGGCCTTCTTTGTGGACTTGCTAGGTTTACAAGCAATGCTTCATTCAGTACGAAAATATTTCTCAGGAGATTAAATGAAAAATGCCAGAAATGAAAATCATGTTCAACAGGCAGAGTAAATATATAATTTTTCTTCTGGCGGTTTATGTTGTTGGATGGGGACTTACGAGTTATCAAGCCGTTTTTGCTGGGCTTATACTGGGTACGAGTTTGAGTTTATACAATTTATGGCTGATCAATCAGAAAATGAAAAAGTTCAGTCAGGCGCTCGATGAAGGAAAGAAAACGAAATCTCTTGGGACGATGACACGAATGGCATCCGCAGGTCTAGCGGTACTCATTGCATTGGAATTTCCGGAGCATTTTCATCTGATAAGTGTTGTATGGGGATTAATGACAGCTTATATTGTCATTTTTATAGATTTTTTCATCCAATTAATACGTCGATAGCGGGGAAGAGAGGTGAATATAGTTGAATCATGAAGCACCCTTACAAGAATTTATGGGTCTTACCTTTAACTTGAGTAACGTCCTAATGATTACAGTTGCCAGTCTAGTTGTGTTCATACTTGCTGTGCTTGGTACACGTAAGCTTGCCATGAAGCCAACCGGCATGCAGAATTTCATGGAATGGATTATGGATTTCGTTAAGGGTATTATTAATAGTAACATGGACTGGAGAACAGGTGGTCAGTTTCAACTGCTTGGTATGACTTTGCTAATGTACATTTTTGTGTCCAATATGCTAGGTCTTCCGTTTGCAATTAGTTACGATGGAGTGCTTTGGTGGAAATCACCAACAGCCGACCCAGTTATCACATTGACTCTTGCAGTCATGGTTTTAGGTTTAACGCATTATTATGCTATAAAAATGAAAGGCGCCAAGGGTTACTTTAAAGCTTATAAAAACCCAATGACACTTGTAGAGGAATTTACAAACTCCTTGACACTTGGTCTGCGTCTATATGGTAACATTTATGCTGGTGAAGTTTTGCTGAGTCTATTAGCGGGCACCCTAGCATTTAGTGGAGCTGCCGGATTTATTGGTGCAATTGTGCCTACATTAGTATGGCAAGGCTATAGTATTTTCGTCGGTAGTATCCAAGCGTTTATCTTTGTCACGTTAACAATGGTTTATCTGTCTCATAAAGTCAGTGACGACCATTAATTATAAGTTCATTTAGAACTAAAAAAATAATAAATTTTGATACAATCTAAGGAGGATATTTATAATGACAGGTTCAGTAGGTCTTCTTGCAGCAGCAATTGCAATTGGTTTGGCAGCACTAGGTGCAGGTATTGGTAATGGTCTTATCGTTTCAAGAACAGTAGAAGGTATCGCTCGTCAACCAGAAGCTCGCGGTATGCTTCAAACAACAATGTTCATCGGGGTAGGTTTAGTTGAGGCGATGCCTATCATCGCGGTAGTAATTGCGTTTATGGTATATGGTGGTTAATAGAACCTTCAAAAAGTTCAAAAATGGCGAAGTTCGTTCCATGTGAACCTTCGCCTTTCCTTTATGTCCACAATCCTGTTTTATACAGTTTAAGAGCATAGTTTTCTAAAGTTCATATAATGAACGCTTTAAGAAGTGAAACTCGTGAAGGGAGTGAACCAAGCGTGTTAACAAGCAGCTTTGTACTTGGGTCAACGTCTCATGGCTTTAATGGCGGAGACATGTTATACCAATTAGTAATGTTTATCATTTTGTTAGCGTTGCTGAAGAAATTTGCATGGGGTCCTCTAATGGGCATCATGACTCAACGTGAAGAACATGTTGCAAATGAAATTCAAGCAGCTGAAGCTAGCAGACAAGAAGCACTTAAATATTTAGAAGAACAACGTGAAATCGTAAAACAATCTCGCACTGAAGCGGGACAACTTATAGAAAACGCAAAACTTCAAGGTGAAGCACAGCGTGAAGAGATCGTGAATCAAGCACGTCTTGAAGCTGAACGCGTCAAAGAAACAGCTAAGCGTGAAATCGTACAGGAAAAAGAAAAAGCCATTACGGCATTACGCGAGCAAGTGGCATCTTTATCCGTACTCATTGCTTCTAAAGTAATAGAAAAAGAACTATCCGAAGCAGATCAAGAGCAATTGATTAATGACTACATTCAAGAGGCAGGAGAAGGGAAATGAGCGATATAACAGTAGCAAAGCGTTATGCCGTTGCCCTTTTCCAAATTGCGAAAGAGCAAAACCTCATTAACCAACTTGAAGAAGAGCTTCGCATAGTGAATGAAGTTTTTACAAATGATAATGAGCTATTAAGCTTCCTGGCTCATCCTAAAATGACTAAAGATGCAAAAGGCGCTTTGATTGCAAATGCATTTGCAAGCCTTTCTTCTTCCGTTCAAAACACTGTGATGTTGATGGTGGAGCGTCATCGTACAGATGAAGTGACAGCAATGGCACAAGAGTTCATTGAACTTGCGAATGAAGAAAACTCAGTAGCTGATGCAACGGTCTATACAGTACGTCCATTGACTGAAACGGAAGTGGAAGCTGTGTCTTCATCTTTTGCAGCAAAAATCGGCAAAAGAAATTTACGCATTACTAATATTACGGATAGCAATATCCTTGGCGGCATCAAATTACAAATCGGTAACCGCATATATGACGGGACGATTAGCGGTAAGTTAGAACGCCTTAGCAAACAACTATTAGGTTAATATTCACAGATAGGGGTGAAATTCATGAGCATCAAAGCTGAAGAAATCAGTGCGCTGATTAAAAAGCAGATTGAAAACTATCAGTCGGAAATTAAAGTAAGCGATGTCGGTACGGTTATCACTGTTGGTGATGGTATCGCACGCGTTCATGGTTTAGATAATGCAATGTCTGGGGAGCTCTTAGAATTTTCCAATGGCTCAATGGGATTAGCACAAAACCTTGAGCAAAATAACGTAGGTGTTGTTATTCTTGGACCATTCAGAGACATTAAAGAAGGCAGTGAAGTACGCCGTACTGGCCGTATCATGGAAGTGCCAGTTGGAGAAGAATTAATCGGACGTGTCGTGAATCCGCTTGGACAACCATTAGATGGTCTAGGCCCGATCGCTACGACAAAAACTCGTCCAATCGAAAGCCCTGCTACAGGTGTAATGGACCGTAAATCAGTACATGAACCTTTACAAACAGGTATTAAAGCAATTGATGCATTGGTTCCAATCGGTCGTGGACAACGTGAGTTAATCATCGGTGACCGTCAAACTGGTAAAACATCAGTTGCGATCGATACAATTCTTAACCAAGCTGACCAAGATATGATCTGTATCTATGTCGCTATCGGTCAAAAAGAATCAACGGTTCGTGGAACTGTTGAAACGCTACGTAAAAATGGTGCTTTGGATTACACAATCGTTGTATCTGCATCAGCTTCTCAACCAGCACCACTTTTATACCTAGCTCCATATGCTGGTGTGACAATGGGTGAAGAGTTCATGTTCGCTGGCAAGCACGTTCTTGTGGTTTATGATGATCTTTCTAAACAAGCATCTGCATACCGTGAACTTTCCTTGCTACTTCGCCGTCCTCCAGGTCGTGAAGCATTCCCAGGGGATGTATTCTACTTGCACTCCCGTTTACTTGAGCGTGCAGCAAAATTGAATGACACTTTAGGTGCCGGTTCAATCACTGCGCTTCCATTTGTTGAAACACAAGCAGGCGACATCTCTGCTTATATTCCAACAAACGTAATTTCCATCACTGATGGACAAATCTTCTTGCAATCCGATTTGTTCTTCTCGGGTGTACGTCCTGCGATTAACGCTGGTTTATCCGTATCCCGTGTTGGTGGGTCTGCACAAATTAAAGCGATGAAAAAAGTTGCCGGTACATTACGTCTTGACTTGGCTTCATACCGTGAATTGGAAGCATTCTCTCAATTCGGTTCTGACCTGGATGCTGCAACACAAGCAAAACTTAACCGTGGTGCCCGTACAGTTGAAGTTCTGAAACAAGATCTAAACAAACCGATCAAAGTTGAAAAACAAGTCATGATTTTCTATGCATTGACTAAAGGTCATTTAGATGATATTCCTGTATCGGATATCCTTCGCTTTGAAGAAGAATACTATGTGTTCCTAGATCGTTCTCATCCGGAATTATTAGATCACATTCGCACAACTAAAGGTCTTCCTGAAGATGCTGCTATCGTTGCTGCAATTAACGAATTCAAAAAGAACTTCGTTATTTCTGAATAATAAAGGTCTAACTAATTTATAAAGGGTGGTGAGAATGAATGGCCTCTTTACGCGATATTAAGTCTCGGATTACTTCAACGAAAAAGACGAGTCAAATTACAAAAGCGATGCAGATGGTATCTGCTTCTAAAATGAACCGTGCGGAAGCTAATGCTAAAGCATATGTTCCATATATGGAAAAAATTCAAGAAGTGGTATCCAGTATTGCGAACGGAAGCACGGATGCATCGCATCCAATGCTTACTTCACGTCCAGTTAAGAAAACCGGTTACTTGGTAATCACATCGGACCGTGGATTGGCTGGGGCATACAATAGTAGTATACTTCGCCACGTTCATAAAACCATTCTTGAACGCCATAAATCCAATGATGAGTTCGTCATTATCGCAATCGGAAGGGTTGGCCGTGATTTCTTTGTCAGCCGTAACATGCACGTAGAGCTTGAAGTAACTGGGGTTCCCGATCAGCCGTCTTTCGCTGACATTAGCTCCCTTGCAAAATCAACAGTTAATTTATATCTGAATGAGCTGTGTGATGAGCTTTATATGTACTATAACCATTATGTCAGCCCAATCCAGCAGGAGGTTACGGAAAAGCAAGTCCTTCCGTTAGCTGACTTCAATACTTCCAATGCAACATTGACTTCTTATGAATTTGAACCGAATGCGGAAGAAATCCTTGAGGTATTACTGCCTCAGTACGCAGAAAGTTTGATTTATGGTGCTTTGTTAGATGGTAAAGCAAGTGAGCACTCTGCACGTATGACTGCAATGAAAAGTGCAACCGATAATGCAAAAGAATTGATCGACTCACTTTCATTACAATATAACCGTGCACGTCAGGCAGCTATCACTCAAGAAATTACAGAGATCGTCGGCGGTGCAGCAGCTTTAGAATAAAATCATTTAAGGGGACGGTCGGCCCGGACGAAGCTTGGCCGTTCCATAAACTCGATAGTCGTTATAAGCAACGTTAGGAGGGAAAACGATGAATATAGGACGCGTTACTCAAGTTATGGGTCCGGTTGTTGACGTGAAATTCGAAGACGGACAACTTCCTAAGATCTATAACGCGTTAAGAATCGAAAATACAGCGTCTGGTACAGGACTAACTCTTGAAGTAGCCCTTCAACTAGGTGATAATACAGTTCGTACTGTAGCAATGTCTTCCACTGATGGTTTAACCCGTGGTGCAGAGACTGTTGATACAGGAGCTCCAATTTCCGTTCCTGTAGGTGAAGTTACTCTAGGTCGTGTTTTCAACGTATTAGGGGAAAACATTGACCTATTCGAACCACTTACAGCAGAGGTGCGTCGTGATCCAATTCACAGACAAGCGCCGTCATTCGAGGAATTATCAACATCTGTTGAAATCCTAGAAACAGGTATTAAAGTAGTAGATTTACTTGCCCCTTACATCAAAGGTGGTAAAATCGGTCTCTTCGGTGGAGCCGGTGTTGGTAAAACTGTACTTATCCAAGAACTTATCAATAACATCGCACAAGAGCACGGCGGTATCTCGGTATTCGCTGGTGTAGGTGAGCGTACTCGTGAAGGTAATGACCTTTTCTACGAGATGACTGATTCCGGTGTTATCAAGAAAACGGCAATGGTATTCGGACAAATGAACGAGCCACCGGGTGCACGTATGCGTGTTGCTCTTAGCGGTTTGACAATGGCTGAATATTTCCGTGACGAACAAGGACAAGACGTTCTTTTCTTCATCGATAACATTTTCCGTTTCACACAAGCAGGTTCTGAGGTTTCCGCCCTACTAGGACGTATGCCTTCAGCGGTTGGTTACCAACCAACTCTTGCTACTGAAATGGGCCAATTGCAAGAACGTATCACTTCAACAAATAAAGGTTCAGTTACATCCATTCAAGCGATCTATGTACCTGCCGATGACTATACGGATCCGGCTCCAGCTACAACTTTCGCTCACTTGGACGCAACAACTAACCTTGAGCGTAAACTTTCTGAAATGGGTATCTACCCTGCAGTTGATCCATTGGCATCTTCTTCTCGTGCCCTTAGCCCAGAAATCGTTGGAGCTGAGCACTATAAAGTGGCTCGTCAAGTGCAATCGACTTTACAGAAATATAAAGAACTTCAAGATATTATCGCCATCTTGGGTATGGACGAACTAAGCGAAGACGAAAAAGTAATCGTTGCCCGTGCTCGTAGAATTCAAAACTTCTTGTCACAAAACTTCCACGTGGCTGAACAATTCACTGGTCAAAAGGGATCTTATGTACCAGTTAAAGAAACAGTCCAAGGATTCAAAGATATCCTAGCTGGAAAATATGACGAACTTCCAGAAGATGCTTTCCGTCTAGTTGGCCGCATCGAAGAAGTTATTGCTAAAGCAAAAGAAATGGCTTAATTAAAGGGACCTAGGAGGGAATGAAATGAAGACCATTAAAGTCAATGTTGTTACTCCCGATGGCCCAGTATATGATGCAGAAGTTGAAATGGTAAGCACTAAAGCTAAAAGCGGTGAGCTGGGAATCATGGCTGGACACGTTCCAACTGTAGCCCCGCTTACCATTGGTGCTGTCCGTCTTAAAAATGGAAGCAACACAGACTATGTAGCTGTAAATGGTGGCTTCTTAGAAGTTCGCCCTGATGTGGTAACCATTTTAGCTCAATCTGCTGAAAGAGCTGAAACTATCGATCTTGCACGTGCTCAAGCAGCAAAAGCCCGTGCTGAACAAAGATTGCAGAACAATGATGGATCAAATGATGCCAAAAGAGCTAATTTAGCGCTTAAACGTGCCATTAACCGAATCCAAATTGCAGAAATGCGATAACTTTAATTGATGAAAACACTTGATTCTTCCACTCGTGGTAAGATCAGGTGTTTTTTTTTATCCCGAAGGTTTTTGAGGATTATTGACATGAATTATCGGAATTAGGAAAAAAAGGTCGAATTATAGAGTAAAGTATTTTCCATTTTAATCCTTAACTCGTCGACATGCTTTTATCCTAATGTTATAATGTATACGCTTACAATTATTGCTTCATACCCCCTCCTTTCACGTTGCTTCTAAAAGAATGTTACCCTGCATAATATTTTAAAACAGTATCCAAAAAGAAGACAGGCAAATTTAAATTGTACCCAGTTAACATGATTTATCCATAAAGGAGATGAACATGGAACAGCTGCATATTTACCAAAATAATTATTTAATTGTATTTGTTTTCCTTTGTCTCGGCATTTTATTACCACTGATCGCTTTATTTCTTGGTAGACTGCTAAGGCCTTATAAACCGACAGATATGAAATATACGACTTATGAAAGTGGAATCGATCCTTTTCAGGATTCAAGAGTTCAATTCAATGTCAGGTATTATCTATTCGGATTGATGTTCGTCATATTTGACGTAGAAACGGTTTTTCTTTACCCATGGGCGGTTGCCTATGATGAACTCGGACTTTTTGCATTGATTGAAATGCTGTTTTTTGTCGTGATCCTTATGCTGGGTCTAATCTATGCTTGGAAAAAGAAGGTGTTAAAGTGGAATTGAAGTTGGATGAACTTACCCCTAAAGAAATGGAAGAAATGCGTCACAGTATTTTTTTATCCACACTTGAACAAATAAAAGGCTGGGCTAGAAGTAACTCACTCTGGCCAATGACTTTCGGTTTGGCATGTTGTGCAATTGAAATGATGGGTGTCGGCTCCTCACATTATGATTTGGACCGTTTTGGTTCATTTTTTCGGACATCCCCTAGACAATCGGATGTCATGATTGTTTCAGGAACGGTAACGAAAAAAATGGCTCCAATAATAAGCAGATTATACGAACAAATGCCAGAACCGAAATGGGTTATTGCAATGGGATCCTGTGCAACTGCCGGCGGGCCTTATGTTCACTCTTACTCAGTGGTCAAGGGGGTAGATCAAATTGTACCTGTCGATGTATATATACCGGGCTGTCCCCCAAACCCAGCTGCACTTATTTATGGGATCAATAAATTAAAAGAAAAAATCCGTTACGAGGCGAAAACCGGAAAGCGGGTGATATAGATGAGTGAAAAGGACGACTTAGCGAAGCAAAAGGCGGAGGCCGCGGCCAAGGCCAAGGCAGCGGCATTGGCCAAAAAACAGGCGAAAGCAGAAGCGGCAGAAAAGCCGGAAGGCGAAGTGGATATAGCGAAGCAAAAAGCGGAGGCCGCGGCCAAGGCGAAAGCAGCGGCATTGGCCAAAAAACAGGCGAAAGCAGAAGCGGCAGAAAAGCCGGAAGGCGAAGTGGATATAGCGAAGCAAAAAGCGGAGGCCGCGGCCAAGGCGAAAG
>NZ_JBIWEU010000008.1:158023-263077 GCF_044762675.1 Peribacillus sp. NPDC096448
AAGCAGCGGCATTGGCCAAAAAACAGGCGAAAGCAGAAGCGGCAGAAAAGCCGGAAGGCGAAGTGGATATAGCGAAGCAAAAGGCGGAGGCCGCGGCCAAGGCGAAAGCAGCAGCATTGGCCCGGAAACGGTCGAAAGAAGAAGCGGCAGAAAAGCCGGAAGGCGAGATGGAAATAGCGAAGCGAAAGGCGGAGGCCGCGGCCAAGGCGAAAGCAGCGGCAAAAGCGAAAGCGGCTGCTGCTGCGAAGAACAGGGCAGCTGTACAGGAAAGCGAGGAAGTTAACACCCATAGCGAAATATCCCCAAATCAGTCGAAACTCGATCAAATTGTTTCTGCTATTGAAAGCCATGTAGGACAAGGGGCATTATTAAAGCACTATATTAATAGACTATCAAAAGATGTACCCACTTTAGTGGCTAATCCGGATACATATTTCTCAATAGCAAAATTTCTGCGCTACGATGAACAGCTTGATTTTTCGTATTTATCGGAACTTCATGGTACGGATTTTGAATCCCATATGGAAATCTATGTGCATTTACACTCATTCAAAATGAACCAATCAGTTGCCTTGAAGGTGAAGCTTGATAGGGATACTCCCGTTATTCCATCATTGGTCCCATTATGGTCAGGTGCAAATTGGCCAGAATGTGAGGCGTATGATTTATTAGGTATTAACTTTAATGAACACCCTGATTTAAAGCGGATTTTACTTGGTGATGATTGGAAAGGGTATCCCCTTAGAAAAGATTATGAGCCTTATGATGTGGAGGTGTAAGCCCTATGTTAAGGACGGAAGAAATGCTTCTCAATGTCGGTCCGCAGCATCCGAGTACACATGGTGTTTTTCGTCTTGTCATCAAGATTGACGGTGAGATTATCAAAGAGGCTACACCTGTCATTGGGTATCTGCATCGCGGGACGGAAAAACTAGCGGAAAATCTACAATATACACAAATAATCCCATATACCGATCGGCTCGATTATCTGGCAGCAATGACAAATAATTATGTGCTTTGCCATGCTGTTGAGACAATGATGGGGGTGGAGATCCCTGAAAGGGCAGAATATTTGCGGGTCATCGCAATGGAATTGGGCAGAGTTGCAAGCCACCTCGTCTGGTGGGGTACATACTTGCTGGATATAGGTGCGACGAGCCCTTTCCTATACGCATTTCGAGAACGTGAAATGATCGTTAATTTATTGACTGAATTGTCAGGGGCACGCCTAACATTCAATTATATGCGTGTCGGAGGTGTGAAATGGGATGCTCCCGAAGACTGGATTGCAAAGGTTGCCGAGTTTGTCCCTTATATGAGGGAGCAGCTTGCCGGTTACCATGAGCTTGTGACAGGGAATGAAATCTTTGTTAATCGTGTTAAAGGGGTGGGCATCTATACGAAGGAAGAAGCCTTACAGTATTCGCTTAGCGGTGCCAACTTAAGGTGTACAGGTGTGAAATGGGATTTACGAAAAAATGAACCATATTCCATTTATGACAGGTTCACATTCGATGTTCCTACAAGGGAAGAGGGAGATGCCTTTTCACGCTATCACTGTAGAATGGAAGAAATCGAAGAATCACTGAAAATCATCGAGCAGGCGGTTGAGCAATTTCCAGAAGGGCCGGTCCTTGCTAAGGTCCCTAAAATAATAAAGGTTCCTAAGGGTGAGGCATTTGTCCGAATTGAATCACCAAGAGGGGAAATAGGCTGTTATATTGCGAGTGAAGGGAAAAAGGAGCCATACCGTTTGAAATTTCGCAGACCTTCGTTTTATAATCTGCAAATTCTTCCGAAATTATTGGAAGGGGAAAATATGGCGAACTTGATAACGATATTAGGTGCAATCGATATCGTGTTAGGGGAGGTGGATGGATAAATGATCAAGGATCTTCTCCACTCCGCTCCAAGCCTACTGAATTTTGGCATTTTTTTTGGTTTGGCAGTTCTGCTCCTGTTTGTCGTATTAGGGTTTGTAACCTATGGAATCCTTTCGGAGCGTAAAATCATGGGATTCATGCAGATGCGTATCGGCCCAAACCAAATTGGAGGGAAATGGGGTCTCTTGCAGACCGTTGCTGATGTTTTGAAACTTTTGATCAAGGAAGATACGATACCCAAGAAAGCTGATAAACCGTTATATATTTTAGCTCCGGTAATTGCTTTTGCTCCAGCTTTCATGGTCCTTGCCACCTTGCCGTTCACCGATGCCTTCCAATTTGCTGATATTGGTGTCGGACTGCTTTATTATATGGCGATTTCCGGCATATCGACCATCGGCATCGTCACTGCGGGGTGGGCATCCAATAATAAATATTCTTTGATTGGCGGAATGAGGGCAGCCGCGCAAATGATATCTTATGAGATCCCTTTGGTGATGTCGCTGGTGGGAATCGTCCTCATAACAGGCAGTTTAAACTTGAATGATATAGTTGCAGCCCAGGAGAAGGTTTGGTTCATTTTTCTTCAGCCGGTTGCGTTCATCGTGTTTTTCATTGCATCGGTTGCCGAGTTGAACAGGGTTCCTTTTGACCTACCGGAAGCGGAATCTGAACTTGTTGCAGGCTATCATGTTGAATACTCTGGATTTCGCTGGGCCTTCTTTATGTTATCCGAATATGTGTATATGTTTGCAATGGCAACGCTAACCACTGTATTATTTTTAGGGGGATGGAATTCTATTCCGTTTTTGGATTTTATTCCGGCAGCCATCTGGTTCGGTCTGAAGTTCAGTGCCGTATTCTATATATTGGTCTGGATCCGTGTAACCTTTCCTCGTATAAGGGCTGATCAATTGATGGAATTCGGATGGAAAGTGCTGCTTCCGGTTGCATTGGCAAATATATTTTTGACGGCACTAATAAAAGAATTATTTAACCTTTTTTAGAAACTTAAGCTGGTCGGAAAGCGAGGGATTTATATGCTTGGTTTAGCAAAAGGTTTAACCTATACATTAAAGAACTTGACGAGGAAAAAAGTGACCTATGACTACCCGAATGAGCCGCTTCCGCTTCCAGACCGATTTCGCGGAATCCAAAAATTTTATCCTGAAAAGTGTATCGTATGCAATCAATGCGTGACGATTTGTCCCACGGATTGTATTCAATTAACTGGTAAGAAACATCCGGACCCGTCGAAAAAAGGGAAAATCATCGATACGTATGACATCAATTTCGAGATTTGCATTTTATGTGATTTATGTACGGAGGTCTGCCCTACAGAAGCGATCGTGATGACGAATCAATTCGAGCTGGCCGAGTATAGCCGTGATCATCTATTTAAAAACCTGGAGTGGCTGGATGAAAATGATGAAAATATCCGGAAGGTGAATAAAGTATGAGTTTGTCGGGTGAATTAATTGCCTTTATTGGTTTGGCACTCGTCGCGATAGTAGGCGGGGTGCTGCTGATTACCTTAACCAAAGTGGTGCACATGGTAATCGCTCTTGTTTTTACTTTCTTGGGCGTTGCAGGCATTTATATGTTGCTTTCGGCCGAGTTTGTCGCCATTGTCCAAATCCTTATTTATTCAGGGGCAATCACAATCGTGATGCTATTCGGGATCATGCTGACAAAACACCAAGAAAATGATGCACCCGCTAAAGGGGGCTGGGGGAATTTCTCCTTGCTGGCAGCGATTGCTGGATTTGCCGTAGCAGTGTATCTGGGGATTTATAATCTGGATATACCTGTACAGCCAACGGCATTGCATGAGGAAAATACAAAGCAAATAGGAATCGAACTTTTTTCAAAATATGTAATTCCATTTGAAGTGATGTCGGTACTCCTGCTTGTTGCTTTAGTCGGTGCCATCGTACTGGCTAAAAAAGATGATGAGGAGGGAGATCAATCATGACGGGAGTTCCTTTGTCGGCTTACCTTGTGTTGGCACTCGTTTTATTTTGTATAGGGCTGTATGGTGCCTTGACGAAAAGAAATGCAGTCATTGTTTTGATTTCAATCGAGCTGATGCTGAACGCTGCAAATATCAATTTAGTTGCCTTCAGTAAATTCGGGGTAACGCCATCCATTACGGGTCAAGTTTTTTCCTTATTCACGATTACGATCGCTGCGGCCGAGGCAGCTGTTGGGCTGGCCATACTAATGTCCCTTTATCGCAATCGGAAGACGGTTAATGTCGATGAAATGGAGATTATGAAGAATTGAAGGTTTATATAAATGAAGAAGGGGATTTGATACGATGATGGAGCACGCATGGCTCATACCGATCTTTCCACTCGTCACGTTTCTGGTTCTGCTTCTATCAGGCGGGCGGTTGCGGGAACGAGGGGCTTTTATAGGGATAATATGTACATTGGCTTCGTTCGTTTTATCGTTGCTTGTCCTGATCGAGCGATTTAAAGAACCTACTTATAATATATCGATAGATTGGCTTTCCTTCGGAGGGACGCAACTTACAGCTGGATTCGAAATCAATCAGCTAAATGCCTTGATGCTTGTGGTCGTTTCCCTTGTCAGCCTGCTTGTCCAGATATATTCGAAGGGGTATATGAAGGGTGAAGTGCGATTCTCCATTTTTTATGCTTATCTGGGCTTCTTCACCTTTGCCATGCTTGGGCTTGTCATGGCACCCAATTTATTACAACTTTATATCTTCTGGGAATTGGTCGGGGTGGGCTCTTTCCTGCTCATTGGTTTTTACTTTTATAAACTGGAAGCTAAGGCTGCGGCGAAGAAGGCATTCATCATGACCAGGATTGGGGATGTAGGGCTCTTAATCGGCATCATTCTTCTATTCTGGGAAACAGGCAGCTTTGAATATGGAGAGATCTTTCAAGCCGTTCAATCAGGCATGATATCAAGTGAAAAACTGACATTAATCGCTATTTTGATTTTTATCGGTGCGGTTGGGAAGTCTGGGCAATTTCCACTTCACACATGGCTTCCGGATGCAATGGAAGGCCCGACTCCGGTTTCCGCATTGATACACGCAGCAACCATGGTTGCTGCAGGGGTTTACCTGGTGGCGGCCATGTTTCCGTTATTCACGGCCAGTTTTGCTGCAATGCAGATCGTAGCAATAACAGGTGGAATTACAGCCATATTTGCTGCAAGCATTGCCATAGTGCAAAAGGATGTTAAGCGTGTATTGGCCTATTCGACAATCTCTCAGCTTGGTTTTATGATGCTTGCTTTGGGTACTTCGGGATATGTGGCCGGGGTGTTTCATTTAATGACCCATGCCTTTTTTAAAGCATTGCTGTTTTTGGCAGCAGGCAGTGTTATTCACGCTATACATACACAGGATATGGAAAAGATGGGCGGATTATGGCGTAAGTTGAAATGGACTGGGCCGCTGTTCTTGACTGGCACGTTAGCGATATCGGGCTTTCCGTTGCTCTCGGGCTTTTTCAGTAAAGATGAAATTCTAATGGCAGCATGGGAGAATGGTAGTTATATATTGTTTGGTCTAGCGGTGGTTACCTCCTTTTTAACTGCGTTTTATATGTTCCGGCTGTTTTTCATGATGTTTGCAGGCGATTCACGCAGTCAAGTAGAACAGGTCAAGGAATCACCTTTCACCATGCTAATTCCCATGCTCACATTGGCTTTGCTTGCTGTAATCGGCGGGTATATCCAAACGCCGTGGTTTGGAACTTTCCTTGGGGAGTGGCTTGTGGAGGGAAATGAAGCTCTTCTAGGCGCCAGCCATAGTGAGGGGCCCGTTTGGATAATGTTGCTGGCCGTGCTTGTATCGCTGGCCGGAATTTACCTCGCTTATATGATATACGCTAAAAAGAAGTTACCTCGGCAATGGCTTGTCAAGGAAAACTCCGAGGTATATAGGATTTTGGAAAATAAGTATTATATTGATGAGATTTACCATTTTACTGCAGGCTATGCAATCAAAGGCTTTAGTATATTCCTATCTTATATTGAAAGGTTCATTGTCGGTGGCCTGGTTTCCACTGTAACGAGTTCAATAGAAGGATTGGGGAAAATAGGGTCTAAACTGCAAACGGGACAGGTACAGCAATATGGCATGATAGCCTTTCTGGGACTTGCGGTACTGTTGGTGATTTTTGCAGTAACTGGGGGGTATCTAAGATGAATGTCTATTTGCTCTCGCTTTTAGTGTTTTCACCGCTGCTGGGCATAGTGATGGTTGCACTCATGCCGAAAAAAGAGGAAAGGACGATTAAACAATTTGGCTTTTTCGGAACACTGCCTCCCCTTTTCCTATCGTTCTTTCTATGCAGCCAATATTATTCGGGTGTGGCCCTATCCTTATTTGACATTAAGTTGAATTGGATCAGGTTTGGAAATTTGGAGATGTATGATCCCAAGCTGTTCACGGTTGACTTTGAGTTGGGGCTGGATGGATTAAGTCTCATCTTCATATTACTGACAACAATCATTTCATCACTGGCCGCAATCGCATCCATTTATATAAAAAAAGAATGGAAAGGGTATTATTTGTTATTTTTGATCCTGGAGATTGGAATGCTCGGTGTCTTCACGGCAGAAAATTTGATCCTTTTCTTCATTTTTTTTGAAATGACTTTGATTCCTGCTTTCTTTTTAATTGGCAGATGGGGCTTTCTGGAGAGGGAGAAAGCTTCTTATAGTTTTCTGATTTATAATGGCATTGGTTCGGCTGTTTTATTGGTGGCCATTTTGATTTTGTTTGCCAGGACAGGTACGACCAACATTGCAGCATTGACACAGATGATGACAATGGGCGGTGTTTCGCTTTTTGCACCCATATCTGATTCAATGAAATATGGTTTATGTCTCGCATTTCTCGTGGCATTTGCGATAAAGCTGCCCGTCTTTCCCTTTCACAGCTGGATGGTGCGGGTCCATGCAGAAGCACCTCCATCAATAGTCATGATACATGCGGGTGTCTTATTGAAAATTGGGGCATATGGAATCATCCGGTTTGGAATGGGGATATTTCCTGAACAATATAAAAGCTTGGCCTTTACCATTGTCCTATTTGGGGTCCTCAGTTTTTTATATGGAGCATTTCTAGCATTGGTACAAACGGATTTCAAGCTCGTTTTAGCCTACTCATCAATCTCACATATGGGTATAGTCATGATGGGGCTGGGGGCCTTGAATGAAGCGGGCATTCAGGGAGCCATTTTTCAAGTAATCTCACACGGGCTAATTGCTGCTTTGCTGTTTTTCTTGGTGGGAGTGTTGTATGAGCGTATGGGAACCACGATGCTTCCTAAGCTTGGGGGCCTGGCCAATTCGATGCCGATTTTTTCAGGTTTTATGTTAGCTTGCGGGATGGCTTCACTCGGTTTGCCTGGCATGTCCGGCTTCATCAGTGAATTCATGGTATTTCTTGGCTTATTCAAGAGTCAGCCGTTGCTAGCGGCAATAGGGGTGATCGGGCTGGTATTAACCGCTGTTTATGTATTGAGGGCGGTCATGCAGATGACTTTCGGGAAAAATGATAGCTTGATAGAAAAAGAGAAATTGGACCTAAGGGGCTGGGAGTTTTTGCCGGCGTTCGTTCTTCTCGGTTTGATAGTATCTGTTGGGGTATATCCAAATTTGTTAGGCGGGCCTCTTCAAGGAACGATTGAAGCCATGATGCTTGCTCTAGGGGGGCGATGAAGGATGGATTGGAACACGATGCTTTCTTATGATTGGGGAGCGATGATGCCCGAATTCATCATCCTTGGAACGACCATAATTCTTTCAATACTGGATTTATTCTGGCCGAAGCACTTTAATCGGAGAAAACTGGCATGGCTCGCGCTAACCGGAATCATTTTGGCATGTTTATCACTGATTAGCCTGCTGTCCTTTGAGACAGTCAGTATTTTATCCGACACATTTCGATTAGATTCATTTGCAAAAGCTTTTAAGCTGTTACTATTATTCGGAGCGGCCCTAATCATCCTTCTGGCTGAAGGCTATGAACCGCAAGAGGGGCTGCGGGAGCACCGGGGGGAATTTTATTATCTGTTCCTGACCGCTTTGCTTGGAGCGATGATCATGTCCTCAAGCGGTGATTTGATAACGCTGTTCGTTGGATTGGAACTTCTTTCACTTTCATCTTATATATTAGTCGGAATACGCAAGCATGATCGGAAGTCCAACGAAGCGTCCATGAAGTATGTGATAAACGGAGGCATTTCCACGGCAATCACTTTATTCGGGATGAGTTATTTATATGGAGTGACCGGTTCCGTCAATCTAGGAGAAATGAGCCGGACGATGGCTGGGATGACGGATGGGCAGCTGCAGTACATCATGGGACTCGCTTTCTTCATGGTATTTGTCGGTGTATCCTTCAAGATTGCCGCCGCACCGTTTCATATGTGGGCGCCGGATGTCTATGAAGGGGCACCGACACCGGTCGCAGCCTTTTTGAGTGTAATCTCGAAAATGGCGGGTTTCGTGATCATCCTGCGCCTTTTTCTCTCGTTGTTCCTGACCGCTTCCGGTGATACGTTCGGAGCGCTCGACTTTTTGGATAAAAATAATATCTATATAGCTTCATTGGCGGGGCTGACGATCATCATTGGAAATGTGATTGCGTTAAGGCAGCTAAATTTAAAACGGATGTTCGCCTATTCAAGCATCGCTCATGCGGGTTACCTGCTTGTTGCGGTGGCTACATTGGGCGGTGGATATTTCCTCCTGGATACGGTCTGGTTTTACCTAATGGCTTATGTATTAATGAATATCGGTGTATTTGCAGTCATTCAGCTGCTCTCCAGTCAAAGTGGGTCTGAAGATATCAGCGTTCTTGCAGGACTGGGGAGGAAATCACCGTATCTTGCCATGGCATTCACCATATTCATCCTGTCGCTTGCTGGAATTCCCGGAACGACAGGTTTCATTGGCAAACTCAATATTTTTCTTGGCACATTCATAACCGAGCCCGGACATTTCGTCCTTGCGGGAATCATGATTGCAGGAACCATTGTGTCCTATGTGTATTATTTCGGATTATTGGTGCAGGTTTTTTTCCGACCGATTCATTCAGAGAAGGTCATTAAGATTCGTCCGGGTCTTTACGCCGTGTTGATCATATGCGTAATGGGCACCATACTTCTCGGGGTGGCGCCAAATATTGCCTTTGATTTTATTCATGATCAATTTGGTGATTTTACAGACTTTATTTCGAGCAAATGATATAATGCCTGTATCAGAGGCTTGTTCCATTGGATCAAGCCTCTATTTACAGTTTTAAAAAGATATTTTGCAATTCTTCCTTTTTAATTCCAAATATGAAGGGGTTTTGTGTTAGAATAGAATTCGGGTGTCTTTTAGGAGGTATGTACATGTTTTCAGCAATGGGACAGCAGGCTTTAACAGGAATAATTGCACACTTGTTTTTCATTGCAGTTACCTGGTGGGCTTTACAGGCATTACATTTTGATAAAATGTTAAGATCCAATTCGGTCATCAAGGCCAGGGTATTATATATTTTATTAACGGTTGCCATCGGTTCAGTTGTAAGTAATTTCTTCCTCGACTACCTGGGATTTGCAAACCAACTTCCGTATATGTTTAGTAATGACTGATAAGCTGTAAGACTTTTCTTATAGCAAAATATGATTCTACTCTTGTATTCGCTTTTGCTTCCTGCCAATTTAAGGGGGAAGGTGTCACCAATTGTCGGAAAACTCGAAGTATGATCTCTCTCCTTATGGAAAGAATGTGTAAAAGGGGAGGGATTTAACATGTATTTTTTAAATAAAAAAATGTTAACATACATAGTATTTCTCGGTTTGATGGTGATTTTAATTGGGAATAGTACGATTGTGGCAGAAAGTAAACCAGATATAGTTAAAATGGTGGGACTGTTACAAACAGATAAAGATTTAGACATAGAGGATTGGTCTGTACTCGCTAGAGAAATAAATAAAGAGATTACAACTAAACAAGAGTTTGAAAGCGAAGTTACAGCTTTAAAACGAAAATACCCTCAATTTCAATGGCACCGGAAAGATGATGCTTCCGGCTGGAAGGCTGAGGCGTTAACTTACAATATCGATTCAGGTCTGACCGAGTCTATCAAAATAATGACAACGGAAGAGAAATTTGATAAAGTTACCTATGTTATTTACGAAGTGAAGGGGAAAAAGTGGAAGAAAGCCAATGAGGCATTTTTTACCGCTGCGTTCCAAAACAGGGTGAATGACCTATTTATAGGAACTCCTTCAATTTTTTCTTGTATTAAAGGGTCTATCAATGATAATATGGATTCGGTTTTAAACTCTAAAACTGAAGACCTGTTAGATATGTTCCAAGCAAGGGAAATTGAGAGTGTGCATGAAACAAACTTTACATCTATATCTGCACATTCAACATTGTTTAAACAACCTTTGACAAAAGAAAAATTAAATTTGCAGTTTGGGCTACGGACAGAAGGATTGGGTGACCGAACGAACTTTGTAGTTGGCACACCAATCATAACGTTTGAATATTAATATAGAGAAAATGGACGCGGAGGGGAATACTTTTGGAAAAAATCATCGTCCGCGGCGGAAAAAGGCTTAGCGGGACAGTTAAAGTAGAAGGTGCTAAAAACGCCGTTTTGCCAGTTATCGCTGCAACATTATTAGCAAGTGATGGGAAAAGTATCATTAAAGATGTTCCTACGCTCTCCGATGTATATACAATCAATGAAGTATTGCGCAACTTAAATGCAGATGTTGCCTTTCATGACAATCAAGTAACTGTAGATGCATCAAGAGAGTTATTAGAAGAAGCACCATTTGAATATGTACGTAAAATGAGAGCTTCCGTTTTAGTGATGGGCTCATTACTAGCAAGGAATGGCCGGGCCCGCGTTGCTCTTCCTGGTGGCTGTGCCATCGGATCACGTCCTATCGACCAGCATTTAAAGGGCTTTGAAGCGATGGGAGCAAAAGTGAAGGTCGGCAATGGTTTCATTGATGCCGAGGTAGAAGGCAGACTTAAGGGTGCAAGAGTGTATCTTGACTTCCCGAGTGTTGGTGCCACCGAAAACATCATGATGGCTGCTACACTTGCTGAAGGTATAACTATTCTTGAAAATGTGGCCAAAGAGCCTGAAATTGTAGATCTTGCGAATCTCCTTAATAAAATGGGTGCCAAAGTCAGAGGTGCCGGTACTGGTACGATGAGAATCGAAGGTGTCGATAAATTATATGGCACTGAACATACGATTATACCTGACCGTATCGAAGCTGGTACATTCATGACAGCGGCCGCTCTTACTGGCGGCAATGTTCTTGTTCAAGGAGCTGTACCTGAACACCTTACTTCCCTTATTGCTAAAATGGAGGAAATGGGCGTTAAAATTCTTGAAGAAGAAGATGGATTACGCGTTATCGGTCCAAAAACCTTGAAGGCCATTGACATCAAAACAATGCCGCATCCTGGTTTCCCGACTGATATGCAATCACAAATGATGGCATTATTACTGCGTGCTGAAGGAACAAGTATGATTACGGAGACCGTTTTCGAAAACCGTTTTATGCATGTTGAAGAATTCCGTCGCATGAATGCCAATATTAAAATAGAAGGCCGTTCCGTTATCGTTAATGGACCAACTAACATTCAAGGTGCTGAAGTAGCTGCAACAGATTTACGTGCCGCGGCAGCGCTCATCCTGACTGGATTGGTTGCAGATGGCATTACACGTGTTACAGAATTGAAGCATCTTGACAGAGGATACGTGAATTTCCATGGTAAATTGGCATCTCTAGGTGCGGATGTGGAACGTATTAACGAAGATGTACCTGCTGCTGAAACAAAAAAAATTGCAGATTTAAACGCATAAGTAGCTTATAAAACCATTCACGTTCGAATCTCTGAACCGTGAATGGTTTTTTTTGTCTTGTTCCGGATTCATCGCCGACAGTTAAGTAGTTGTAGTTTTTCTATTCATAAAAGCTTGTCCTCCGACATACATTTGTTATGTAAAGATACCTGCTGGATACGATTATACAGCAGAGAAAACAAGTGTAGGGAGGCTCAGGAATTTGAAAGCAATCAAACCGATGATCGTACTATTCATTGCAGTAGCATTCGTAATTATCATGATTCCGGCAGTGCTTGTGCTTCCATTTTCAAATGATAAGACAAGTGGACAGTTGACCGAACAATTAGAAAAGAAAGGGAAGAACGAGGGTAAAGAGGTAGCTGCAAATGAAATGAGTTCCGTAGAAGTTGCCGTTTACCGCACATCTGCAAAAAAGATTGAAAAACTGCCGATTGAATCGTACTTGACTGGTGTGGTTGCAGCTGAAATGCCAGCAGATTTTGAAGAAGAAGCGCTGAAAGCACAAGCGTTGACGGCGAGAACCTATATTGTCAATCAGCTCATAAGCGAAAGTCGATTAGGTTTGCCGGATGGTGCCGATGTTAGCGATACGGTCATGCACCAAGTTTATAAGAATGATGATGAGCTGAAGAAACAGTGGGGCTCTGATTATAAATGGAAGATGCAAAAAATTGACAAGGCCATAAAAGAAACGGCGGGTCAAATTTTAACCTATGAAGGAAAACCGATTACTGCCACTTTTTTCTCGACCAGCAATGGCTATACGGAGAATTCCGAGGACTATTGGCAAGCTGAATTCCCCTATTTAAAAAGTGTATCCAGTCCATGGGATAAAGAAGAATCACCAAAGTTTTATAATAAAGTGGTAGTCGATACTGCAGATTTTGAAAAAAAATTGGGTGTAAGTCTTTCTTCGGGAACATCAATAGGGACTGTCATTGAAAGAACATCAGGTAATCGCGTAGGTGTAGTGGATATCGGAGGAAAGAAAATGACAGGAAAACAGATTCGTGAGAAACTCGGGCTGACATCATCCGATTTTGACTGGGAGCGTCAAGGCAACCAGATTGTCATCACGACAAAAGGATCTGGACACGGAGTTGGAATGAGCCAATACGGGGCTAATGGAATGGCCAGGGAAGGGAAAACCTATGAAGACATCGTGAAATATTATTATAAGGGCGTCAAAGTTCAGTCTTCAAGTAAGTGGCTGAATACGATGACGGCAAAGAAATGAGAGATGGGGATTCCCATCTCTCATTTCTTTTCGTTTAATCTTTCTATAAACGTCAAAAAGCCCCGTTCACGCTTGAAATAATGATATTGGACATGAAAATAAACTGCAGCTACTCCAATGATATCCTTAATGACATCTATTAAGCTAGAGGAGCGGTACGGGACGAAAGATTGGTGGTATTCATCAATCACTCCGTAAAGGCAAGCTACAAGGGCTGCCAACAGGCTTAAACCAGGTTTCAGTTTTTGGTTTGCAGCAAGTGCCGAAACAAATAATATATACAAAAGGGCAAATTCGACCAGATGAAGTGCCTCTTTGATAAATCGGTCAATTGAGGATGAGGGAAGATCTAGAATCATATCATCTGGGTTGCTCGACATTATCCAAATGGCAATCATATATAGAAAAGGCAATAACGTTAACACAAGTTTAAAAGCTTTTTTCATGATTTAAACATCCTTCAACAGTGAGATACCAAACATTTTACCATTCTACGAATAAAATCGGTTTCATTTCCACAAAATAAATCCAAAAAAAAATTTTTCCTGAATGTATATAATTTTAACAAAATGTTCAGAATGATTGCTGAGGTGATTAATATGAGAGAGGAAGAAAAGAAACCAACTTCCACAATCCGACGTATACTAAAACAACGTTGGGCATTATCAGCAATCTATATCGCAAGTGCAGCCATAATCTTAGCCGCGGCCTTCTTATTACAAAATAGTTTTGATGATTCAGCTAAAGATGAGGAATCGGCTGAAACAGGAAA
This sequence comes from Peribacillus sp. NPDC096448, assembly GCF_044762675.1. NCBI lineage: Bacteria > Bacillati > Bacillota > Bacilli > Caryophanales > Bacillaceae > Peribacillus > Peribacillus sp. NPDC096448. The sequence goes on from NZ_JBIWEU010000008.1 coordinate 171,799, forward strand.
AAACTATGATCAGCCTTCTGTAGAGGTTAATAGCAATCTTGAGACAATCAAGATGCCTGTAGCCGATGCGGACAAATCGGTTATCAAGAAACAGTTTTATGATGTGAATGCGGATGAAAAGGCACAAGAAGAAGCATTGGTTTTCTACAACAATAGATATGAGCAAAACAAAGGTATAGACATTGCAATGGAAGATGGAAAGTCTTTCGATGTAAAAGCTTCTTTAAGTGGAAATGTAACGAAAGTTCAAGATGATGCGTTACTTGGAAATTTAGTTGAAGTCGAGCATGAAGATGGCGTTGTTACTCGTTATCAATCTGTTAAAGACATTAAGGTTGCAGTCGGTGACAAAGTGAAACAAGGACAAGCAATTGCTACAGCCGGAAAAAGCCAAATCAATGAAGAGGCTGGCGTACATGTCCACTTCGAAATCAGAAAAGATAACATTGCGTTAAACCCACTTGATTTTGTTGATAAACAAGCTTCTGCGATTCAATCTGCAACTGAAGCCGAAGCTGATAAAGAAGAAACGCCTGCAGTGGAAGGATCAGAAGCTGACAAAGAAGAAACACCTGCAGTGGAAGGATCAGAAGCTGACAAAGAAGAAACACCTGCAGTGGAAGGATCAGAAGCTGACAAAGAAACACCTGCAGTGGAAGAATCAGAAACTGGCACGGAAGAAACGCCTGCAGTTGACGAAACTGACGAGAGCACTGATTTAGAGAGTGGCACTGATGAGGAAGGCTCTGTCCCTGGTGAAGATACAACTGAAGAAAGCGATTCCTTAAAAGATTCGTTAAATCAATCTAATTAAGATTAAGATTTTTAATAAAATCAAAACAAAAACCTAGAGCGTTACGAATGACAACAACTGAAAATTTGGTAAAAGGAAGCCGTTCACTTTGAACGGCTTCTTTTTTCTTTCGACGGAATATTAGCCAATATGCTGAAACCTTTGAATTTCTGACAAATTTCTCGGGAAATAATTTGCGATCAATGAAAATAAACAGATGGAAATCAGAAATAAATCCAAACCTCCTGTCCCATTAGGCATATATTCTTAACCAAGCTAATAAGATGTTATAAACCATGCAAAGAGAGTGTTTGAGGTGAGGAATCGTTTATTACAAATTATCTAATAGGTGAATAATTCTATCTTTCATTGTTTATAGGGCAGCGGTATTCGATTCGAAAAATACGAATCTCATTTCACACTTCTCACATCCAATTTGGGGAGGTCGAGTGGTGTGCACGATTACATCAAAGAAAGAACTATCAAGATAGGAAAGTATATCGTGGAAACTAGAAAAACAGTTCGCGTCATTGCAAAAGAGTTCGGAGTCTCTAAAAGCACAGTGCATAAAGACTTAACTGAGAGGCTGCCAGAAATTAATCCTGATTTGGCTAACGAAGTGAAGGATATATTGGATTATCATAAATCCATTCGTCACCTTAGAGGTGGAGAAGCGACAAAGTTAAAATACAAACGTTCTGAAAGAGAAGAAGAAATCGTTAAATGATACTTGAATCATTCCGGCAATTGGAAGTGAAACGGGCCATCGGGGAATGAATAAGGTGACACGAAAGTGAGTGTCAGCTTTTTCTTAACCTTGATTCCGGTTCCATGCCGGGATTTTTTTATGGGGAAATACGGCAAGATAGTACATAAGGCATTGAAAATTTTTACATATTGGCAAAATAGGAAAAAATAGTCTATATTAGTGTTTATTTATAATTCATACTTACTTGTGTCAATGCAATATGGTAAAATAAACAATTAGGACAGAAGTAGGTTATATGTGAGGATATTCAAGGAGGATTTAAGAAATGTTTGCTAGAGATATTGGGATAGATCTTGGAACAGCCAATGTTCTTATACATGTCAAAGGTAAAGGAATTGTGTTAAATGAGCCTTCGGTAGTTGCGATTGATAAGAATACGAACCGTGTTCTTGCCGTTGGGGAAGAAGCTCGTAAAATGGTAGGCCGTACTCCAGGAAACATCATCGCAATCCGTCCTTTAAAAGACGGTGTCATTGCGGATTTTGATGTAACAGAATCGATGCTTAAGCATTTTATCAATACATTGAATGTGAAAGGCTTCCTTTCAAAGCCTAGAATTTTAATCTGCTGCCCGACCAACATAACAAGTGTCGAACAAAAGGCGATTAAAGAAGCTGCCGAAAAAAGCGGCGGGAAGAAAGTATACCTTGAAGAAGAACCGAAAGTGGCTGCAATCGGTGCCGGTATGGATATTTTTCAACCAAGCGGCAATATGGTCGTAGACATTGGCGGGGGTACAACGGATATTGCCGTTCTTTCAATGGGGGATATCGTTACATCTTCTTCCATTAAAATGGCCGGTGACAAATTCGATAATGAAATTTTAAATTATATCAAGCGGAAGTATAAACTCCTGATTGGTGAACGTACAGCGGAAAACATTAAAATCCAGGTTGCAACCGTCTTCCCCGGATCCCGTAATGAAGTCATCGATATCCGCGGGCGTGATATGGTATCGGGATTGCCTAGAACCATTTCGGTCAATTCGGAAGAAATTGAGGAGGCTCTTCGCGAGCAAGTTTCGATCATTGTACAAGCTGCAAAAAGCGTACTTGAGCGGACGCCGCCAGAACTTTCTGCTGATATCATCGACCGCGGCGTCATTTTAACCGGCGGGGGAGCATTGCTTCACGGGATTGATTTACTTCTTGCCGAAGAACTTAAGGTCCCGGTACTCGTTGCCGAGCAGCCAATGGATTGTGTAGCAATCGGAACCGGTATCATGCTCGATAATATGGATAAATTGCCACGGCACAAATTCAACTAAAAAGCGGATGGAAATCCGCATCATAAGATAGGGGTCTAAGGTTCAGACAAAACGTGAGGCATAGTGAAAGTGCGTGCAGTTCTAGTACTGATGAGCAATAGGCCCTCTTCTTTTAGTCCGAGAATTTAACACCATTCCTTTAAATCTGACCTAGCTTACGATCTAGAAAAATTCTTCTGCCTAATGCTTTTCCTTTTCCTTAAGATACTGATGTTCATGACCGATAAGATAGATATGAGAAATTGAACGGATTAGTTATGTAGATTGGGGAGTGAAGAAAATGTTAAGAGGTTTTTATACGGCTGCTTCCGGGATGCTTGCACAGCAAAGGCGCACGGAATTACTCACAAACAATATGTCCAATGCGAATACAACAGGGTATAAAGCGGATCAAATGAGTGTAAGGTCTTTTCCGGAAATGCTCATAAGCAGCATAGGTGGTAAAACGGTTCCCACCGAGAGCAAATTGAGCATGTCTAACATTTCCCAGGTTGGGGGGCTCAGTACGGGTGTTTACGTACAGGAGGCGAATCCTTTATTTAACCAGGGCATATTGGAAGAAACCCAGCTTAATACGGATATTTCCCTGGTTGATGAAAACCTTCCGATTAATGAGGAAACGGGTCGGCAAGGCTCGGTGTTTTTTACTGTCCAGGATGGTAATGGTGCTATCCGTTATACGCGTAACGGCAGTTTCACCTTGGATGGGAAAGGTTATCTGACTACGCCTTCCGGTCAGTATGTATTGAACGAAATTAATGAAAAGATCCAGATTAATAGCGATCGATTCACAGTAGCGGAAAACGGTGTTATTTTAGAAGGAAATGTTCAAATCGCACGTATGGGGATCAGTTATTCGGATGATCCGTCATTACAGCTCATGAAGGATGGCGAAGGCCTATATAAGGCTGTGGATGATGGGGAATTACCTAGCGCATACGCGGCTGCAGATGTCGGTTTTTCTACTAAGCAGGGCTTTCTTGAATCCTCCAATGTTGACCAATCGAGAACGATGACAGAAATGATGTCGGCATACCGCTCTTTTGAAGCGAGTCAGAAGGTGCTTCAAGCCTATGATAAAAGTTTGGATAAAGCAGTCAATGAAGTTGGCAGGCTTTAATTGAACGGTAGGTGAAATTCGGAAATTTGAACTGTAAGGGGAAAAAACATGAACCGGACGATGATGACGGCGACGAATACGCTGAACCAACTTCAAAGTAAAATCGATCAAATAAGTAATAATATCGCGAATGTGGACACGACAGCCTACAAAAAGACCCAAACGAGTTTCAATGACTTATTGACACAGAGTTTCAATAATCAACCGAGTGGGGCCAAGGAAAAAGGAAGGTTGACCGCACCGGGCATCCGGCAGGGAACAGGTGCTATGATAAGCCAATCTCAATTGGTGCTTTCACAGGGAGCCTTAAAGACGACGGACCGCAACCTTGATGCCGCATTCACCCAGGATGACCAATTCTTCACCGTGAGCGTTCAGGACGATAATGGGGTCAATACAAGGCTTACAAGGGATGGGGCCTTTTATTTATCTCCAAATGCTAACGACCAAATGGTGCTCGTTACCTCTGCTGGACATAAAGTACTTGATGAAAATGGTGAACCAATCCTCATAGAGGGAAATATTAAAGACATTAAGATTTCCGAAAATGGCTTATTGATAGTGGATACGGAAGAATATGGGGTAAAGAGTTTTGGGCTCGGAATTGTCTCGGTAAAGAAACCGCAATTTATTGACCGGCTAGGCGGGAATTTACTTGGCCTGCCCAAAAACTTCAATGCCTTGGGTGTTACAGAAGACGATATCATGACTGCATTAACAGGGGATTCCCGCAATCAGGCAGCAGTCCGTCAAGGTACCCTGGAGGCCTCAAATGTCGATCTTTCCAAAGAAATGACGGATCTAATCAATGTTCAGCGATCTTATCAATTTCAATCCCGGGCGGTAACGATGGCTGATCAAATGAGCGGATTAGTCAATGGAATCCGTTAAGTAATCTGGTAAATAAAATGTCTCCCTGCGGAATTAGAGCAAATCGGTTATAATGAATTCATAACAAGATAAATCATTCGTGCCGATCATTTTGCATAGCTGCTGAATTTCTGGCGTATCGGGGAAATCAGTCGGCGAGTTTTCTTAAAAGGAGCTTTCACATTCTATATGGAACAAAATCGTGTAATGAGACAACAAATTGAAGAAGAGATAAAGGAAGTTGAGGCGAAACCGAATCGTAGAATCAAGGTCCGTCTTTTGCCAATTTGGCTTCGTTTACTCATTGTTATCGGATTGATTTTCATTGCTGTATTATCCGGGGCACTATTAGGATATAGTGTGATTGGCGGAGGACATGCAATGGATGTTTTCCAAAAATCCACATGGACCCATATTTTTGATATAGTGAACAAGGGCGCGTAGTTCCATGTTTTTTTGAAGTAGTTGCTGTCGTTAACGGATTTATATTTCATGGCAACTACGCCTCTGTCTAGATGACAGGGGCGAGTTTACGTTATGTTTGAAATATTTAAGTCATAGGAGGAACAAGTATGCTTGATATCACACAAATAAAGGAAATTATCCCGCATCGGTACCCATTCTTATTAGTCGACCGGATCATAGAAATTGATGAAGGGAAAAGAGCGGTTGGATTGAAGAATGTCTCGGCAAATGAAGAATTCTTTAATGGTCATTTCCCCGATTATCCAGTTATGCCTGGAGTTTTAATTGTAGAGGCCTTAGCGCAAGTTGGAGCTGTAGCCGTTTTGAAGCAAGAAGAATATAAAGGCCGTCTTGCATTTTTTGCTGGGATTGATAATTGCCGCTTTAAAAAGCAAGTTAAACCAGGTGATCAGCTGCGTCTGGAAGTGGAAATAGTGCGTATGAGAGGGTCAATGGGTAAAGGGAAAGCAGTGGCAACGGTTGATGGGGAAACAGCATGTGAAGCCGATATCATGTTTGCTTTTGGTGACAAGTAAGAAATTCATTCATTTTCCGTGAAAATAAAATGGGATATTTAACATATATTCCAAAAGTGGTTTAAGGATCGTAAAAAAAGCACTGCATTGCTTTTTTAAGCAAGAGTGGTTTTTAGATCCTATTCTCCCTTTGAATGCCGGACATTTATATGTCCGGCATTTTTTAATGTTTAATTCCAATTAGCAGATTTTCTTTTTAAATTTAAAATAGGACGCAAGTTATTTTCACATTCGGGCAAAATACCTAATGATAAAGAAAGAAGGGAGGTTGCCAAAAATGATGAAGAAAATTTTTGCACTACTTGGGGGATCTTTATTATCTATTATGTTCCTTGCTGGATGTGGAACGGATAATGATGACAACAACAATCCCGCACCAGAAGAAGATAACAACATCATAGAAGATGATAACAATGGTGTGAACGATAACAACGGTACAGATGATAACAATGGTACGGATGATAACGGCATGAACGGTAATGATGATGGATTGCTTGAAAACGACGATAATAACGTCGATAATGATGCCGATGACTTGATTGAAGACCCTGATAAAAATGACGACAACAATAAGTAATTAGCACAGAATGAGAAAGACTGGCTTAGGCAAAAGAGGATTAATATCCTTATCCGTCTATGTCAGTCTTTTTTATGTGCATTCGAATTAGGGGATGGGAATTAAGGGAAGGTTTTTATTTATTAGTTGCTAATTTAGGCTTTGAGCGGATTTTTTGCTTGAACTCTTTTATAAGTTCATCGCCGACGAGACCTTTTTGGACCAAATCTTCAAGAAGGAGTTCTGCATACTTGCTCCGTGTTTTTTGGATGTGACCAACGAATAAAAGGCTATAATGATTGCCCACTTTTCTTATTGTACGTAAAACAGTTTGAAACAAAGCCGGTTCATTGTCCTTTTTGGTAATGACTGCCTGGATATACACCTCTCCGTCTATATCGGGAAGTGAGGGTTCAAGCTCTTTGAAATGATTTTCTTCTACAAAAGCTTCCAGTAACCATGATCTAGCATCGTTTTCTTTATTTATAATCAATCCATCTGTTAATGCAATATCAATCAAGTTTAAATTTTCAGTAACAATTTGCAACGAGATCAATTTAAATGATTTCATCTAATTCCTCCGTTTCTTGCAAGAAAGAGCGGTGATTACCTCTCTTAAACATAATTTTGAAAGGGTACATATCGATTCATCCTTTTAAAGGTAATTATATCATACTAAAAAAAAGTCCCTTAATGAAATGAAAACCCAACATTTGTCTAAATTATGAAGGATAGGATAAAAATTTGCAAAATATTTAATTTTGTTAACTATTCGTATTTCACCTGATTTTAATCACTAAAAAATGTTTTTGCACCAATCGAAACGGCTTTTTATGAAGAAAAATGGTGTAATAAGAACATTTCCTCCATTTTTTAATCGATGGAAGAAAGAGTATGATTAAAGCATATTAAAGAGAAAGGAGTGAAAAAATGATTAACCAAGTTACCCTCGTCGGCAGGCTTACGAAGGATCCAGAATTAAGATACACACCCGATGGCAAGGCTGTTTCCAATATCACGTTGGCAGTCAATCGGAACTTCCGTAATACTGTCGGTAACTATGAGGCAGACTTTGTACAGTGTATCATATGGAAAAAGTCGGCTGAAAATACTGCTCAATATTGTAAAAAAGGTGCCATAATCGGCATAACTGGCAGAATACAAACAAGGAGATACGAAAATCAGGAGGCTAAATATGTATATGTAACTGAAGTGGTCGCCGAGAGGGTTCAATTCATCGGATCTAAACAAAATGATATTAAGCCCAAGGATTTTGAACATATTGGTTTATAGTGTTACTCTAGCTTGCTTAAGAAAGAATTGTTTTTAAGAAAATGTAAGATCTCAATTCGAAACACAAAAAAAGTATTTATATGACCATAATGAATAACCAATGCATAGAATTTCAGAAATTTTTAGTGAATCTTGGCAGTAGTATATAGAATTATTTTTCAGCCATTCATTCCCCAAAGCTAATATAGCTTTTTCTCCGCTTGAAACCCCGATTTACCCTCAAAAAAATCGAGTTATTTGATTTCCCCCTTGTAATGACTGCAAACAAATAAGCAGTCTTTTTTTTGTGCCAAAATGTGTGTAAATAGGAAAAAATAAAAAATAATTCTGTTAAATTAGAATTTTTAGAAAATATATTGTAATATTTTAATTTTGATGCAATAATAAACCCAATAATATAATTGGAAAAAAAGTTATATATAGGAAGTGATTTGATGGACGAACCAATTATTAAGGTTAATGGGCTTCGAACCAGTTTTCGTACGGACGATGGGGTGATCCCTGTCGTGAATTCAATCGATTTTCATGTCAATCCTGGTGAGGTTTTAGGGATTGTAGGAGAATCGGGATGCGGAAAAAGCGTAACTTCTCTGTCCATCATGGGTCTGGTTTCTTCACCGGCTGGTAAGGTGGAGGGGGAAATCCTTTTTAAAGGAGAAAACATCGCAAATGCCTCTGAAGCGAAAATGAGAAAAATTCGCGGGAACGATATAGCGATGATATTCCAGGAACCGATGACAAGCTTGAATCCCGTGTTCACTATTGGCGAGCAGTTGGTCGAGACGCTTCGGATACATAAAAAATGGAATAAAAAGCAGGCCCGAAATAGAGCGGTGGAAATGTTGAAGCTGGTTGGGCTTGGCCGTGCCGAGGAATTGCTCAAAGAGTATCCGCATCAGCTTTCTGGCGGAATGAGGCAAAGGGTCATGATAGCAATGGCCATGATTTGCGAGCCGAAACTCCTTATAGCCGATGAACCGACAACGGCTTTGGATGTGACGATCCAGGCACAAATCCTGGAGTTAATGAAGAATTTAAATAAAGAAACAGACACGGCAATCATGATGATTACCCATGATCTTGGGGTAGTGGCGCAAATGTGTGAACGTGTCATTGTCATGTATGCCGGCAAGGTGATAGAGGAAGGAAATGTGCAAACGATTTTCCAAAACCCTAAGCATCCTTATACGGTCGGTTTACTTCAGTCGATTCCCGATATGCGAATAAAGAAAGAGCGCCTTTACTCGATACCGGGCAATGTGCCAAAACCTGGGACAAGCAACCTCGGGTGCCAGTTTGCTCCCCGGTGCTCCCATGCGATGGAGCAATGTATAAATGAGGCCCCGTCTCTATTGGAATTCAATGAGGGTCAGCATGTTCGCTGCTGGCTGTATGAAGATGGGAAAGGAGCTGCCTTGCATGAATCAAACATTGGTTAAGGTAGAAAACCTAAAGAAGCATTTTCCGATTAAAGGAGGGGTTCTAGGAAAGACCATTGGAGAGGTCAAGGCAGTTGATGGTTTGTCTTTTTCCATTTATAAAGGGGAAACCTTGGGGCTTGTTGGTGAAAGCGGTTGCGGAAAGTCTACGACGGGAAGATTATTGCTTCGATTGCTTGAGCCGAGCGAGGGCAATGTTTATTTCGAAGGAAAGGACCTGACAGCTTTATCTTCAAGTGAAATGAGAAAGATGCGCCGTGAAATGCAGATGGTCTTCCAGGACCCATTCGCTTCCCTCAATCCCAGGCATACTATTGAAAAAATATTGGAAGAACCGCTCATCGTTCACGGGGTTAAAGATAAAAAGGCGCGAAAGGCCCGTGTACAGGAACTTCTTAAGGTTGTTGGCTTAAGCAGTTACCATGCTAAAAGGTATCCGCATCAATTCAGTGGGGGCCAGCGGCAGCGTATTGGCATTGCGAGGGCACTTGCAGTCAACCCTAAACTGATCATTGCCGATGAGCCGGTATCTGCACTGGATGTCTCGATTCAGGCACAGGTCTTGAATCTGTTGCAGGATTTGCAGGAAGATTTTGATTTGACCTACTTGTTTATTGCTCATGATCTTGGGGTGGTAAGGCATATCTCCGACCGTGTCGGTGTCATGTATCTTGGACATATAGTTGAATTGACGGAAAGTGAAGGACTTTATGAAAATCCGCTTCACCCATATACGCAGGCTTTATTATCAGCCGTGCCCATCCCTGATGTGGAATATAAGGGGGATAGGGTAATCCTGCAGGGGGATGTTCCAAGCCCATCAAACCCGCCCAGTGGCTGTCCATTCCATACGAGGTGTCCGAAGGCGATGGCAGAATGCAATACGGAAAAACCAATCCTGAGTGAACATAAACCTGGTCACTACGTTGCTTGTCATTTATACAATTGACACGACGTATACATAAATTCGTAAATAATAAGGGGGAAGAATATGAAGAAGACATTGGCATTATTGCTGACTGGTATCCTGGCTCTTTCGCTAGCGCTTGCGGGATGCTCCTCGTCCACATCAAAAGAGAAAGAAGATGGTAAAGGGGGATCGAGTGAAGCGAAGGGCGGCGTATTGATATACGGTAAAGGCGGAGACGCTGTCGGTCTTGACCCAGCTATCGTGACCGATGGGGAATCATTCATCGTCACACAGCAGATTTTTGAAACGCTTGTGAAATATGGGGAAGATGATACGGAAATCAAACCGGGTCTTGCAGAGTCATGGGAAGTGTCCGATGACGCAAAAACATATACATTCAAATTGAAAACCGGAATCAAGTTCCATGATGGTACGGATTTCAATGCAGATGCGGTAGTAAAAAACTTTCAACGTTGGGCACAAAGTAAGGATGAAGGTAAATTTGCGTACTATGCCTCCATGTTCGGAGGATTTGAAGGAGATGAAAGTCATGTTATCAAAGAAGTAAAAGCGGTTGATGCCAGCACGGTGGAATTCACTTTAAACCGTCCGCAGGCGCCGTTCCTGAAAAACCTTGCCATGCCTACATTTGCAATAGCCAGTCCTGCTGGAATTGAAAAAGAGGGTGACGACTTCACTAAAAATCCATCTGGTACAGGTCCTTTCAAATTCAAATCATGGAAACCTGGCGATACGATTGAAGTGGTGAAAAACGATGACTATTGGCAAGATGGACTGCCGAAACTTGATGGAATCACGTTTAAGGTCATTAAAGATAACTCTGCGCGTCTAAATGCTGCAATCAAGGGGGAAATCGACCTGATGGACGGGTTGAACCCAAGTGATATCAGTAAGGTTACAGGAGATGAAAAACTGCAAATATTCGAACGTGCATCCATGAACGTCGGGTACTTTGCTTTCAATGTTGAGAAAGCTCCATTCGACAAGAAAGAAGTGCGTCAAGCCATCTCGCATTTGATCAACAAAAAGGAAATCATTGATAATTTTTATGAAGGCACGGCAGAGCCTGCCAAGAATCCTATGCCTCCATCCGTTTCTGGCTACAATGACAAAGTCGAAGACTATGATTATGATGTAGAAAAAGCGAAAGAATTGCTGAAAAAAGCTGGACTTGAAGACGGATTTAAAATGGATCTATGGGCAATGCCGGTACCGCGCCCATATATGCCGGATGGTCAGAAAGTGGCTGAAGCCATTCAAGCAAGCCTAAAACAAGTCGGCATCGAAGCGAATATCGTTTCGTACGAATGGGCTGCATATTTAGAGAAATTGCAGGCTGGTGAAGCCCAATCCTTCATGATGGGTTGGACAGGCGATAATGGAGATGCGGATAACTTCCTTTATACATTATTGGATAAAGATAATATCGGCTCCAACAACTATGCCCGTTACGCAAACGATGAAGTCCATAAACTGCTGATCGAAGCCCAGTCCACGGCAGATGAAGCCAAGCGTAATGAGTTGTATGGAAAAGCCCAGGAAATCATTCATGATGAAGCTCCATGGGTTCCGCTTGTACACTCTTTACCGCAGTTAGCCGGATCTAAGACGGTCAAAGGGTTTGTTCCACATCCAACTGGTTCACAATCCCTTGTTAATGTATCTCTAGAAAATTAACCGTACGAACCGGGTAGTATGGAGTCTTGCATGCTTCCCGGTTTTGTTATGGAATGCATTTCAAAATGATCGAGGGCGCTTCGAAGGACCCTTATTTAAAAGGCGGGTGATTGTTTTGTTTTCCTATACCGTACGACGTTTAGGATCTCTCATTCCGGTGTTACTCGGAATGGCGTTTATTGTATTCATGATGATTCGGGCGATTCCTGGAAATCCAGCACAGGTGATTTTAGGGCAGCAAGCAACGAAAGAGGCAGTCGCTGCAATGACAAAGGAACTTGGCCTGGATAAACCTTGGTTCATTCAATTTTGGGATTACTTATCGGGCCTGTTAAAGGGGGACCTTGGTGTTTCGTTAAAAACGAATAGTCCGGTTTCTGAAGAAATTGGGCCATACTTAATGGCCACGATAGAACTGGCCTTGATTGCGATGATCATCGCCGTGGTCATAGGTGTGAATGCAGGGATAATATCAGCTTGGTTTCAAAACTCATGGTTTGATTATGTCGCCATGGTGATTGCGTTGATTGGTTTGTCCATGCCTATTTTCTGGCTGGGATTAATGGAGCAATACATCATTTCAATTCAATGGGATTTACTTCCGACGACAGGGCGGGACAATATCAGGGATCCCGTTGAGGCCATAACCGGCCTGTATTTGATAGATACACTCATGGCTGGCAGGGTTGATCAGTTTTTCGAGGTGATCAAGCATCTCATTTTGCCGGGGATGGCGCTTGCTACCATTCCGATGGCGATTATTGCAAGGATGACACGTTCGTCCATGCTGGAAGTTATGAGATCGGATTTCATTCGTACGGCTCGTGCTAAAGGAATGAAAATGTTTTGGGTTGTTTACAAGCATTCATTTAAGAATGCCTTGATTCCAGTGGTGACGGTTATCGGTCTGCAGACAGGATTACTTTTAGGCGGCGCCATATTGACGGAAAACATTTTTGGATGGCCAGGTATCGGTACATATATTTATGATGCAATCCTATCTCGGGATTATCCGGTGATACAGTCCGGAATTCTCGTCATCGCCTTTTTGTTTGTCATGATCAATCTAGTTGTGGACTTGTTGTACGCAGCGATCGATCCTAGGATTAAGTATAAATAGGGAGGGAAACTCATGCCTGAAATAGCAACGAATACTTCGCCAATCCTTCCTCCAAAAGAGGCAGAGGAAAAAGTCATCTCTCCCTGGAAGGAAGGCTGGAAAAGCTTTAGGAAAAACAAGGTGGCCATTGTGGGTCTGGGGATTGTTTCATTTTTCATCTTAATCGCCATCTTCGCGCCCGTTATAGCACCTTATTCATTTGAGGGGCAAAAGCTAAGTGATAAACACTTGGCCCCGTCTGCGGAGCATTGGTTCGGAACGGATGAATTTGGCCGGGATATTTTGAGCAGGGTCATTTATGGTTCGCGCATTTCAATAGGGGTCGGCTTCTTATCTGTTGCCGGATCTGTCGTTGTTGGGTCTTTTTTGGGGATCATTGCCGGTTATTATGGCAGGTGGATAGATACGATCATATCGAGGATCTTTGATATTATTCTGGCCTTTCCAAGTATCTTGCTTGCCATTGCTGTCGTTGCCGTTTTGGGGCCCTCCCTTCGCAACGCACTTATTGCCATAGCCATCGTCAATGTCCCGATATTCGGCCGGCTTTTACGTTCACGGGTCTTAACGGTGAAAGAAGAGGAATATGTAACGGCTGCAAAGGCAATTGGAATGGGGGATGGCCGCATTCTCCTTCACCACGTCCTTCCGAATAGCCTTGCACCGATTATCGTTCAAGGTACCTTGGCGATTGCAACTGCCATCATTGAGTGTGCAGCACTCGGCTTTCTCGGTCTCGGTGCACAGCCGCCAGCACCAGAGTGGGGAAAAATGCTCGCCGATTCCAGGGCGTTCATCATTCAAGCCCCATGGACGGTTCTCTTCCCTGGGCTTGCGATCATGCTTACCGTACTTGGCTTTAACCTAATGGGGGATGGGCTGCGCGATGCCTTGGATCCAAGAATGAAAAACTAGAAGTAAAGGGGTGATGTTAATTTAACATCACCATCTTTTTGTCGTAAATCTATTAAAATATGAAAAATAATAAAAAGATACTAGTTCCAAATAGGAAAATAGTGACTATTACCTCTTAAAATCACCCCAAAAGTTGTGATACTTTTATACTCAGTAAGAATATTCCAAAAATTGCTTATTTTCGAGGAGGAAAGTTCATTGATTAAACGTAGCTTGTCCATTCTAGCAATCTTTCTATTAGTATTTACTGCAAGCGTTTCCGCAGCCAAGCTCCCAGATCCCCCGACGGGCTCGGGCGGTGCAGGTAAGAAGAATCAGGAAAGTATTGTAAAGCTGAAGAAAAATGACTTGGGGAAGAAATACAAAAGCAATGAGAAGGTCAGGGTCATCGTAGAGATGAAGGAAGCCCCGGCAATTGAAACGGCTTCGAAAGAAGGGAAACTTTTTAAACAGTTATCAAAAAATAAGAAACAACAATTAAAGTCCGAAAAGCTAGCTACTCAGAAGAAATTGAAAAAAAAGGTGAAAGAGAAAAAAATAGCTTTCAAGGAACTTGAAAGTTTTACGACAGTCGTCAATGGATTCAGCGGTGAACTTCAGTATGGTGAAATCAAAAAGGTGGAAGCCATGCCTGAAGTTGCTGAAGTACATATAGCGAATGAATATGAACGTCCTGCAGAAAAACCCGAGATGTTATATAGCAAAGAACTTGTCCAAGCCCAGGAAGCATGGCGGGAATATGGATATAAAGGGGAAGGGATGGTCGTCGGGATTATTGATACTGGAATCGACCCATCTCACCGTGATATGGTCCTTAGCGACGAGAATAAGGCCGAACTGACTGAAAGTGAAATTAGCGGGATGAAGGAATCTAGCCATCTGTTAGGCAATTATTATACGGCGAAGGTTCCTTACGGATACAATTACATGGATGAAAATGAAGAAATCCTTGACCTTGGTGAAGCGGCTTCCATGCATGGAATGCATGTAGCAGGTACCGCTGGAGCCAATGGAGATGAAGAGAATGGCGGCATTAAAGGGGTTGCTCCTGAAGCCCAGCTTCTTGCCTTAAAGGTCTTCGGGAATGATCCCGACATGCAGACAACATGGGGTGATATATATATTAAGGCGATTGACGATGCCATCATTCTTGGGGCCGATGTACTGAATATGAGTCTTGGCTCCACTGCAGGCTTTGTATCGGCAGAAGATCCGGAGCAGCAGGCGGTATCCAGAGCTGTTGATAATGGGATCCTCATGTCGATTTCAGCAGGAAACTCGGCACACTTTGGAAATGGATTTGCAAACCCATCAGCCTCGAACCCGGATATTGGCGTTTCAGGTTCACCTGGACTTGCTTACGATTCTGTACAAGTGGCATCGGTAGAGAATAACTATATGGATTTGGATGCAGCGACTTATGAAATAAACGGTCAAGCAGGAAAAGCCCCGTTCATGTCGGCTTCAAGCGTACATCCCAATGCTTTGAAGGATAAAACGCATGACTTGGTTGCTGCCGGTCTTGGGACGCCAGAGGAGCTTTCCAAAGTGGATGTTAAAGGCAAGTTCGCCCTCATCGAGCGCGGCACGCTTTCTTTTATAGAAAAGGCGCAAAATGCCCAGGCAGCAGGAGCGACAGGTGTCATTATTTACAATAATGCTGACGGATATATTTCCATGGCTACAGATCCAAGCATCACCATTCCTCAGCTATTCATGTTGAAATCGGATGGTGCAAAGCTGAAAGCGGCCTTAACAGATGGCGAAAAGGTGATGATTACCTTTAATGGCGATAAAACAAAAGCTGTAAATCCGGAAGCAGGGAAAATGAGCTCATTCAGTTCATGGGGAGTGGCACCGAACTTGGATTTCAAACCAGAAATCACCGCTCCGGGTGGACAAATTTATTCGACGCTGAACAACGATGAATATGGAATGATGAGCGGTACTTCTATGGCGGCACCACATGTTTCCGGCGGCTCGGCACTTGTTCTTGAAAGAGTGGATAAAGATTTTAAATTAGAAGGATCAGCCCGGGCTGAATTAGCCAAGAACCTGATAATGAATACTTCAAAACCATTAACGGATCAGGGTGTCGTCAATAAGGCCCTTGACTGGGAAAACCCATACTCGCCCCGCAGGCAGGGAGCCGGGGTCATGCAGCTGCAATCCGCATTGTCCACACCTGCAGTCGTAACCGAGGCATTCACGAAAGAAGCGAAGGTTGCCATGAAGGAGATCGGCAATAAGTTCGCCTTTACTTTAAAGGTTGAAAACTTCAGCAATAAAGCAGTCAAGTATGATGTAAAAGGAAATATCCAAACAGACTATGCAATCCAGGGACAACTGGGCTATTCCGCTAACGAGCTGGAAGCACAGGAAATTAAGAACGCTTCGATTAAAATCAATAATAAAAATACAAATATGATTACCGTTCCTGCAAAAAAATCGGTTACATTCGAAGTGAAAGTGGACATATCCGATGCAAAGGTACTTGGCGATGACCTACAGACTCTTGTAGACATTGACAAGGTTTTTCCAAACGGCTATTTTGTTGAAGGGTTCATTTCATTGACGGATCCAGCCGATACGAATCCGGAACTGAATGTACCATATGTAGGATTTAAAGGGGAGTGGGACAAAGCACCGATCTTGGATGGCACTAAATATGACAAAGAGTCTTTCTATGGCATGGCAGGAGGAGTATCGACAGCAGGGGAAGATTTCACTTATCTTGGCTATGACCCTGCGGGGAAAACATTCAATGGCAAAAATATTGCGATTTCTCCAAATGGTGATGGTGCACAGGATGACTTCGTGCCTGTCCTATCATTCTTAAGGAATGCGAAAAAGGTAGAATACAATATATTGAATGGTGAAAACAAAACAGTCCGGAAACTTCGCATAGAGAATAATGTACGCAAGGACTATTATGATGGCGGACTAGGGACAGCATACACCTTGGATCCGGCCCGTAAATGGGACGGTAAAATGAATAATGCACTTGGTAAGGATGGGGTCTATTATTTTGAAATCAAAGCGATGATAGATTACGAGGGTGCAAAATGGCAGACGGTTAAAATGCCTATCAAAATCGATACGGTAAAGCCGACAGTCAAGATTTCGAAAAAAGGCAACGTATTGACCATTCAAGGTAAGGATAATTTGAATGGTTCAGGGCTTGCTTATTACGATGTACAAGTCGATGGAGCATCTATCATGGAGGAGCCGCTCCCGGCGAATGCTAAACAATTCACCCTACCTGATGTAAAAGGGGAAAAGGTTCAGGTTGTGGCTATCGACTATGCAGGTAATGAAAAAACGGCTGAAACCGAATTAGCCAGTGATTCGGCTCCAATCGATAATCATGCACCAGCTGTAAAGATCAAGAGTCCTGAAGCCTTGAGCGTGAACAATAAAAATAAAATCAAAATAACAGGAGAAATTGAAGAAGCGTCGGAAATAAAGGAATTTAAAATCGACAATAAAACGGTACCTGCAACGTATAACAAAACGAATAATAAATATGAATTCTCATATGAAAAAAAATTCGATGATGGTGTCCAAAGCTTCACGGTTAAAGCGACTGATAAATGGGATAACACGGTTTCCTTTAAACGGACGATTATGGTCGATGCAACAAAGCCAGGTTTAAAAGTTAAAGGCGTACCGGAAACTGTGGGGTTCAAAGACAAGAATCCAAAAGTGGACGTGACGGTAGAGGATAATTTCGATGAAATCCGCCTTTACCTGAACGGAAGTGAAATATTCTATCATGAATTCAAGGAACCATACAAAATGCGTTCCTATAAGAAAAAGATAGATGATTTGGAACTGCCGCTTAAAACAGGCAACAACAAGATTGAATTTAAGGTGACCGATCTTGCAGGAAATGAATCGAAGAAATCCTTTAACATCAATAAAGCAAAAAAATAACGAAAGGCAGCCCTCTTATCCAAGAGGGCTGCAGTCTTTTTCTTTGAAAAACGTTCCAGTTGATTTCAGAAATCCGCCCCCTTTCCGTCGAATGTCTGCCAAGCCGATCAAAGTAAGCGTCTGAGGAGTCTCGGCTAGCCAGTTATTCGGCAGGAGTGTCGCAAATTTTTTCAATTTAATGAGGGTTTCATTCCATATTAAAAGGTGAAAATTCATGAAGGATAACCAAGTTTTCTTTTTATAATCATGGTTCGGGGTAATAATTCCGAACCTCCTTTTGTACGAAGAAAAGCGAGTTTGCCTACAGTATTCTTTAAAAAACATTCCAGTTGATTGGAGCGGGTGTTCGAGACTCCTGCGGGAAATGCGTGTCCAAGGGAGAACCTACAGGCGCAAAGAGCGCCGAGGGGCGGAACGCGAGACCTATGTTCCAAATCAACGTTCGAATTGTACAAACCCTCAAAAGAACTGTGGGTGAAATCAATTATTATCGAATTTCTCTACAGTATGAGCCCTTTTTATTCAAGAGGGCTGTTTTTCGTATAAGATTTCCGTATTTTGAATTCTTTCGTGATGATTAAGGATAATCCACTGCGTTTTCACCGTGCTAATATGGAAATCTATTAGTGAGGAAGTATTTTCATTATCCGGCAGGTAAATGGGGTGAGATAAAAGAATTAGGTATAAAGAACCTAATAAAAGGAGGGTATCTATGAATTATAAGAAGAAATCCAGCAATAAAGTAAGTAGTCTTGGAATTACAGTGAAATTCGAAAGGAGAGGAAGTGAAAGGTCATTTCTTACGAAACCGAGTTTCTTTGATGCACTTCAGCACGTCCATTCTCCCTTTGAAAAGGATCCCCGCTCAGATTCACCCTATCAGGATTTTCCTCTATGTCAGGAGGTAACCCTTTCTTTTTTTGAAAGAGGTGCTAAAACATCTATCAATTATGACCCCCACCAAGAAAAAATCATCATTGAGGAAAGTTCAGGGACATATCAGCCGAATAAGGGGGAGGCGCTTACTGCAATCCTCGAACATATCATGATCAATCATGGCGATCACCATTCTTTTTTCATCATCAAGCAAAAAGAGTGGAATGTAAAAATGAAAGCTGCTAATCCGTGATATGGATGGAGCTGCCAAGGCAGCTCCATTGATGTTTCGCCATGAGTGTTTCCTATCCTTCAGGATTTCAAACCAACCGCCGAATGATCTTTGAAAGGGATTGGATGGCATAAGCTAATTGTTCCTCCGAGGCGTATGAATATGAAAGCCGTAAATGTGTATGGTTATTTGGTTCGTATATGTATCCCGGATTAAGAAGTATGTTTTCCTTTATCGCTTGCTTGAAAAGGTTTGGATTCACGATGGGTTTACATAATTTTAACCATATATAAAATCCGCCTTGAGGTATTTGCCATTCAGCCAGTCCCTTAAAATATTGATTGAGAAGAGTTATTGTAAAGTCCCTGCGTTCTATCAACCTATGCCTTAGCCACTCTAAATGCTTTGAATATTGACCATTTGCTAACCATTCAGCCACAAGGTGCTGGGAAAGTGCACTGGAACCGTAATCCATTTGCATTTTAATGTCCGCTAAACGTTCAATCACAGTTATTGGGCCAGCAATCCATCCGATACGCAATCCTGGGCTTAATGTTTTGGACATGCTGCCAATGTGCAATACAAGGCCATCTGCATCAAGGGATTTTAATGGCGGCGGTGGTTCCTTATCAAACCACAAATCACTATATACGTCATCTTCAATAATCGGGATCTGTTCTTTTTTGCATAGTGATAGGAGGTTAAGTCTTTCTTCTTTTGACCATGTAGTATTCGTTGGATTGTTAAACGTTGGGACAGTATAAAACAGTGACGCTTTCTTCCTTCCATTGATACGCTTTATTTGTGTCGGGATACTTTCACGATCTTGTATTGATAAACCTACTAAGTTCATGCCCGCAGATTGAAATGGGTGGACGGAATTTAAATAGGAAGGGGATTCATGTAAAATCATCGATCCCTTTTGAAGTAAACCAACTGAAATCAACTGGAGTGCCTGAAGCCCGCCAGAAACGATCATGAGGGAGCTGGGGCTTGCGTTGATCCCTTTTGTTTCTAAATAAACACTTATACATTGGCGAAGTCTCTTATCACCCTTGGGTTCGGAATAACCTAATGAGTGCGCATCAAAAGAAGTGGATCGCAACGTCTTTTCGATTTGTTTTGTAGGCAATAGAGCAGGAGATAGTTCGCCAGTGCCTAATCTGATGATGGCAGTGTCCGTTTCATACTGATTGATGTCCTGAATCGTTTTTAAATTAGGTTCATGAAGGCCATTTCGGACATAGCTTTTCCAGTCAGGCTGTTTGCTGGAGACGAGCACATTCCATGTATTGTTTGAAACGAATGTGCCGGACCCAACCTTGGTTTCCAATAATCCGTCAGCAATCAACTCATCTATGGCTATGATGATGGTACTTCGGTTTACGCCAAATGAGTCGGCCAATGAGCGTTGTGATGGAAGCTTAGTACCAACTGGCCATTCCCCCCGTGTAATTTGTTGTTTGATCCAATCTACTATTTGTTGGTGAAGTGATTGGCCGGAAGACCGGTTTGGTCTCCATTCGATAAACATACGCAAACCACTCCTTTCATGTTCTATTTTCATTATAAATTGGTTGGTTTGAAGGCCAACCAATTGGATGGTCAATTCCGTTGTTTTATTCATTATACTGAATATGAAGGAAGGGGGTATTCGTATGGGGCCATTTTTTCATGGATTATTATTGGCATTAGGGCTGATACTTCCATTGGGAGTGCAAAATGTATTCATTTTTAATCAAGGAGCAATCCAACCTACAATAAAAAAGGCATTGCCAGCAACGATCACGGCTGCAATTTGTGATACAGTGCTCATTTTGTTAGCTATTTTAGGTGTTTCGTTGATTGTCATGCAATACGACTGGTTGCGCCTTACATTAATCATAATCGGAGTTATATTTTTATTGTATATGGGCTTTCAGATTTGGTTTGCCAAATCAAACTCACAGTCAGGTGCCCAATCCATGCAGATGTCGACCAAAAAGCAAATTGTATTTGCTCTATCCGTATCATTACTGAATCCGCATGCGATCTTGGATACGATAGGTGTAATCGGTTCGAGCTCACTTGTTTATTCAGGAAAAGATAAAATGATTTTCACCATGACGTGCATCATTGTGTCATGGTGCTGGTTCCACGGATTATGTCTTGCGGGACGATTGCTGAAAAAGGTTGATACATCTGGAAAATTCCTTGTCATATTAAATAAAATTTCTGCAATCATCATTTGGATCACAGCTCTCTATATGGTGAAATCGCTTTTTTGAATAAGATAAACGTATTCGAGCCAGACCATGCCAGGTATTCAAGAGTTTAAAAGTTACAGGACGCTTATGTGTAAAAAAAGGGGAATGCATATCATATATGCATTCCCCCTTTTTTTCGTTATAAGTTAACAACCTGCCCTCAATCATATCGTGAAATCGGGTTATTGAAGAGCGACCAGGTCCTTGATTTCCTCTGTGGAAAGTTCGGTGATCCAGTTGTCACTGCTGATGATCTCGTCGTTCAGGGCTTGCTTTTTATCAAGCATCTGGTCGATCTTTTCTTCCAGGGTCCCTGTGCAGATTAGCTTATGGACGTGAACGAAACGTTGTTGCCCAATTCGGTAAGCACGGTCGGTGGCTTGATTCTCAACGGCTGGATTCCACCAGCGATCATAGTGAATCACGTGGTTTGCTTCCGTAAGATTAAGACCCGTTCCGCCTGCTTTCAACGAGAGTATGAATATAGGGAAATCCCCATCTTGGAATCGGGTGATCATTTCATCACGCTGCTTCTTGTTCGCACTCCCGTTCAGGAATGGAACTTCAAAGCCATATCGTTTTTCAAGCAATTCCTTAATCATATTGCCCATCCCGATATATTGTGTGAAAATGAGACAGCTTTCATCCTGTTCGCGGACCGCATCGATAAGCTCGGTCAGCTTCTCGAGTTTGCCTGATCGGTTAGGTGCCTTCATGATGTTTTCCTTTTCCGTCTCTTTTAAGTAAAGAGCGGGATGATTGCAAAGTTGCTTTAGCTTATTCAGCATCTGAAGGATGATGCCTTTTCTTTCGAAGGCAGACAGTTGTTCGATATCAGTGAATGTATCTTTAATCAGTTGTTCATACAGCGATGCTTGCTCGGTGGTAAGCGGTACGAATTCCTTTTGTTCTTGCTTATCCGGAAGATTAAGGGCGACTTCTTTATCGCGCTTTGTACGGCGAAGCAAAAATGGCTGTATCAAACGCTGCAATTCCTTGATTTTATCCTTCTGTTCATCACGCTCAATGGTCGCCACATATTTTTCCTGAAACTGACCTAGCGTTCCGAGATAACCCTTGTTGATGAAGTCGAAAATCGCCCATAGCTCACTTAAACGGTTTTCCATCGGCGTACCCGATAAGGCGATATGATGTCTGCCATTTAGCTTTCGGACAGCTTTGGATTGCTTCGTTTGGGCATTCTTGATGTTTTGTGCTTCATCAAGAATAACGCTGCTCCAATGGATGGAGGTCAGTTCAGCCACATCTTGGTGGGTCAGTCCATATGATGTTAAAACAATATCATGATCGGCTGCCAGTTTAGTAAATGCTTCACCTTTAGCACGATTCGATCCGTAGTGAAGGTGAACTTTAAGTGAAGGTGCGAATTTTTCCAATTCCTTTTGCCAGTTGCCAAGGACCGATGTCGGGCAGACGATGAGCGCCGATTGTACAGAGACGGATTCGGGGGAAGTGGCAATGACCTCAGCCTCATCACTGCTCTCAACACCGCTATCCTCTTCGACGATGATCGGTTCACTCTTTTGTTCGTCCCTGAGCGCAGCGGGCAGCTCTTTACCGGCTCCTTCTTTGCCTTTCACATGAAGTAGGTAGGCAATCATCTGGATTGTTTTTCCAAGTCCCATATCGTCGGCTAGACAAGCACCAAAACCATGCTCCCTTAAAAAAAGGAGCCAGCTCATGCCCAGTTTTTGATAGGGGCGTAAATCTCCTTGAAGTGCATTAGGGACGGGCAGGATGGATATGTTTTTGGTTTCCCGGAGCCTTCCCACCATTTTACGGAGCTCCTGGTTCAATTCAAATTGAATCCGGAGCATTTCATCGTTTTCAGAATCGTCATCGCCATCTTCATTTACGCCATTCAACAGTTCCTGCTGCAGCAAGTCAGTCAGTTGGATGCCTTTTTCATTGGCTGTTTCCATCAGCTCCTGAATTTGTTTAATGAAAGCTGGGTCAAGCTTGACCCATTGGCCGCGGATGAAGACAAGCCGCCTTTTTTCATTGACGAGCTCCTCGAACTCCGCCTCAGTGAGCTCTTTGCCATTCAATGAGAACCGCCAATCAAAGTCCATTAAAGCTTTTAACCCCACATAAGACGGGCCGCGGTTCGATTGGCTCTTCACTTTCGCCTTGACCTTCAATGAGGATTCCTTCAAGGCAAGCCACCACGATGGAAGGAGAATTTCGACGCCAAGAAACAGGAGCTTTTCGCTTGCATCGGTCAAGAACTCCCATGCGTCCGTTTCCGAAATCTCCCTTTTCAGACGTCCATTCTCCCCAAGCCATGGGACGACGAGTTGCCAGCGTTTCGTAGCACGCACCACATCACTTGCATACTTGTTCCAGCCGCGCGGCAGTTTTTTTCCTGTATATGTTTCAATGATATTTTCATCCCTTTTGGAACGAAGGGTAACATCGAGTATCCAAGGCCCATTGCCCTCAGGAGGCTCAGTTAAACGGAGACCTATAGTGAATGGTTTGGGATCAGGCAGGGTACCGAGCCATTCCTGCCAGCTGTCTTTGTCAAAAAAGGCCTGTAATTCTTCGGGAGAAAGTCGTGTATCCTTTAATGCCCCGACGGCTTCACTCCATTTATGCTGCATAGGTGAATAGTTTTTTAAATACATGTTAGCGGCACCGTTATACCACTTTTCGATAAAAGTACGGTTGGTTTCCAGTTCAGGTTGAGGAAGATCCAAAGATATTTCTTCTTCCCAAAAGGAAGGAACGAATTCCTCTTCCACTTCTTCCGGCAGTTTCCAGCCGATGGAATCCAATTGAAGATTAGTGAAATCCGGTACGGGGATTCCAGCTTCAATGGATTCATGAAGAACGGGCGCTGCTGACAGGCAAAGGGAGGATATCTCGGACCATTCCCATTCTATGAAGGAGTTAAAGCTTTCCCTCGCAAAAAAGTTGAGAAGTCCCCAAGCGTCAAGAATGAATACTTGATTTCCATCCACTATATCCGTAGTCATTTTTGTACCATAAAAGCTTGCGTCATCCCAGTTGAATAACAGCCTCCGTATATAATTCGTGGTTAGGAAGGTATTCTCTTCATTGACGACACCAAGGGCGTAAGTTCCGTTTTCGAGAGCGGCTATTTTGATTTTTAATTTCCCTGGATTAAACATCGATAAGCTTACCCCTTTTTAGTTCTTCTTGGAAAGCGCGAAGCCGTTTGGTCGAATCCGCTACATAAAGTATATAACGTTCGAATACGTCTTCCTTTTTGCTCTTTTTATAGATGGTGCGCATCCTTTTCAAATAACGGACAGCTTGCTTATAAGCAGGCCGGTTTTTCAAAGAAACTTTTTCCTGGACCGCATGATAATAAAGGGGCAGGATTAGTTCCGGTTCTTTTGAGACCACTTCTTTGATGGATTCACTGCTGATTAAGTCAATGCTGATTTCTGAGTAAATATGCATCTCCACCCATTTTTTATATTGTCCTTGTTCAAAAAGGAAATTTGCATAGTTCCAATAGCTGTGCGGTAGGGTGGCCCTGTAAAATTTCTCAAGCAAATCGGTCCGTTTTAATTTATAACAGCAACTGTTAATTAAAGTCGTAAAGGTCCGGACGAAATCTACCCGTTTATAATAATCGGATAAACCGGCAAGGAACTCCTGGACATTATTATTGATGAATTCAATGAAAGGGATGGTCCGTGCCCGGTTGTCAGATTCAGCAAGGAGATTCAGCCAATAAAAAATGTATGGACAGGCATCTTTCTTCAATTCATGAAGAAGCTCAATCGCTTGTTTATCATGGTTCTCCAAAAGGGATAGGTGAATGGCTGCCAGGGTATAGGACGTCCTCTCAGTCGTGCCCATATACTTCTCGGGAAGTTCTTTATTGATTCGTTCCAGTTCCTCTTTACGCCATGAGGAGTTAGAGAATAAGTAGCTCCATATCTCCCGGTAGAGGTCGATCTTTTCGTATTCGAGGCCTTCTCCTCCATCCAGTAGTTTAGCTACATCTTCCTTGATGCTGAAAACGAAGGGATCAAAAGCGAAGGGCCGCGCTTGCCTGTTGAGCGGCTGTACCGTTTCATGCAGCTCTTCTGCCAGGTCGACGGCAAGTGCATAAAAGACCCTGATCGTTTGCGTCTCACTTTTATGCAGCTGAATCATTCTCAGTGTTTGCTGCATCGTGCAAAATTGCGTAACGAAATGATAAAGTAATTTCCATTCCCTTTCCATTGGAGATTTTGAGCTAAGGCGTTTAAAGTAAGTTTGTATATGATTTTCAATCATATAAGTAGCCTCGCCTATATGGGGCTCGACATGTTCCGCAAAGGCCTCATTCACGAATTGCTTCCATGATGGATAGCTTTTATCTAAGATGATGGATTTCCCCGCCGCCTGTTTAAGTAATTCACTTGCCGGTTTCACTTGCTGCAGTGCTTGGGCGGTTGAGATGTTTTTTGGTGCTTTCCAATCGCCCAGCCATTCGGAAACGCTAGCGTGGTCAGAATATGAAGAAAAGAAAACGGCCATTTGATGCCGGCAAATGAACCTTGAATCACATGTACAGCTTCCATCCTGTGGGGAGAGCAGATTCAGCCTGGCCTTATATCGTGTCTCTTCCTGTATCTCAGCCGCAATCGTATCCACCGCTTCTTCTTTAATATCAACGAGCCCCTGACGGTATAACTGGAGCCCTTGATTCACTACATCCGAATCTTCCGGATCCCCGGCCTCCAAAAATTCCGCCAGCCGCTCCCCAACTAACAACAACTCCCGCTCCATACTCTCCTCCTTCAGGGACTAGCCCTATTTACCAAATTTATATTTTTGTATGATCATGAACCATCGTTCTTTAACTTATATAAATCCCGACTCGGCTTATTCTTGGGCCGTTTATCGAATGCCGGACTATGGCCGTTCTCTTTACGTTCAAATCCATTTAATCGAACAAACGATCACTGCTTCTTGCCGTACATTCATAGAAACCCTGTAAAAGTCAATATCGTCAAAAATCCGCTTGAATATAAGCGGTTCGGATATAAACAGGAATAACGGGCATTCACGTTAACCATGCCTGGAATCCTTTATCCTCATTCCGCTTCACAAAGCTAAGTGATGAGGGGTTGGAACCCTTTTTAAAAGTGCGTTTTTTGAAGCATCTCTTTATTATACTTCATTTTGGCTTGGAATTTAAAATGTAGAATGGAGGTTTTGAAAATGATGAGTGTGGGATTATACATATTCTTGGGTAATGGGAAGAGCCATTCCCGTGGGAATGGCTTTAAAATATAGAATTAGTTTATTTTCATTTCATTCTTCCAACTGTCCAACTTTTTGTTGATGAATGTAACAAAGGCATGATTATTTTGTAAATTGAATAGAAACGCTGACTTTTCCAAGTACTCTTTTGCCTCTTCAAAGTTACCTACGAGTTCCAAATTATACCCTAAATGGTAATGTAAATCCGCTAAAGCATATAATTGATCATGTTCGAGGCACCACTTTATGGCATCTTGGCAGCAGGCAATGGACTCTTCGTATCGGCCCAGGCGTGTTAACACTCTGCCGAAATTATAGGATAGGCGTGTCTTAAGCGTTTTATCCGTCAAAAAGGGCAGGGCTTTCAAGTGATCTAAAGCTTTCCGTAACAAGGCGAATGCATTTTCGTACTGTTCTTCGGCTACATACATTACACCAAGGCTGCTTAAGATTTCAAGCTCCCGTTCCGAATAAATTTTGTCTGTCGTATGGGTAATGGCTATGGCCTGATTAA
Source organism: Peribacillus sp. NPDC096448 (assembly GCF_044762675.1). Lineage (NCBI taxonomy): Bacteria > Bacillati > Bacillota > Bacilli > Caryophanales > Bacillaceae > Peribacillus > Peribacillus sp. NPDC096448. The sequence continues at coordinate 198,604 of NZ_JBIWEU010000008.1, forward strand.
TGAATTCGATGGCTTTATCTAAATCTTTATTTTTTTCATATTCGTATATTCCCTTGTGCCAAAGAATCAATTGATGATTCTTTTTATTCTGAAGAAAGAGGGGATTGTTTTCCTCAGCCTTTACAATTTGCTGCATTTCCTCATAATTTCGGGTTCTTCTGGCTATTTTTAATTGATAAATCACTTCTTCCACGTAATCCAGCCTAGGGGTCATTCCAATATCGAAAAAATAGTTTACATCAACGCCTAAACGTTGGGAAATTAAATAGAGAGTGGATGCATATGGATAGACATCGCCCTTTTCAATCTTACTGATCTGTGCTTGTGTACAAATACCGGTTGCCAACTCTTCCTGGGAAAGCCCGATTTGTTTACGTAGCTCTTTGATCTTTTGTCCAACTGCAAAAAAATCCATTTTGATTCTCCTTAAAATATGCCTAGAGTTATATTTTGTTATGAAAAATCGGTGTAAGCGGTATGTACAGGTCCTGAACGGTTTAAATAGATTCTTTAGTCGAAATATATGGTTTTAAGAAGTGTGGTTAAATATAACTATAGAATTAATTTCTATTTTAACCAATATTTTTTTTAAAGAAAAGGAGGAATGACCTATGAAAAAAAGTACTAAAGCATTAGTCGTATCTTTTCTTATCATCGCTGCTTTCGTTATTGTCCCAAGCGAATTACCAGGCCTTTACGCAGAACTTCCAGGTTTATATAAATAAGTAAATGAAGCTTCCTATTACTGATTCAAGCATCTTCAATTGAAGATGTTTTTTTTATTATTATTTTTAAATGATTATTCTTTTGCGCATATTCCTGTAGTTATAATTATCTATGAATGGGGAGTGTAAGGTCCATTTGGTAGGTGTGGAAGAAACGCGAGGGTAGTTTGGAACGCCTATTCCCTTTTAATGATTTTGTTATAGTGTAAATAACAAAACGGAGAGAGGTGTAAGGTTAATGATTGATATTAATATGAAAGTTCAACCCTCTTTTTACGATGATGAATGTGCCATTGTGTTTTCTTTTTATTTTGATAAGGCAACAAGGAATATTGGTGAAGCTGTGGTGTACACATGCCAAAAATCAGATGAAAAAGAATATAGCCAAGATCATATAGATACAGATGTACAAGAAAAAATCGCTTATATTAAAGAGTTTTCCATTGTAGATGAGTATCAGGCTACCTCAATGAAGAAAATTCAACATTTTTTGAATGTAATCGGTATCAAAAAATGTGTGAAGCACAACCATCAGGGAAATGAAATCGCATTTTAAACGATAAAAACTCATGACATCCCACATGTCATGAGTTTTTATCATTTAAATGAGAGTTTTGAGCATTCATTTTCTTTTTGATGAAATCGCTCATTTGTTTCCTTTCACTTGGTTTAGCGTCGTTATTTGTTCTTTCAAAAAATTTAAAGTGTTGTTTATTTCTATCGGATTTCATGATGTCTCTCCTTTGCATTTTTTTATTTACCCATTTTTTATTAATTAAAACGTGATTTCCTCATAAAGGGATAAAAATATTTAACAAAAAGATCAAGTGATTATTCCTAGAGTTATATTTTCATCTGTCAATCCCTGCATATAAGGATTAAATGGATAATAATAAGTGGTAAAGCCTAAATATAGAGGAATTTCGTGTTTTATCATACTTGAAAAAAATGCTAAAATGGTCCGAATATCGGATTTTCATTAGAAACATCAGTTTCTAGTACCCTAAAGTGAAGAGGGTTGAAGAACTCTTTTCGATGGCCCCCGAGCACTTGCTTGGGGGATCTTTTTGTATTTGGATGATTTGTCCACTTTATTTCTATATTATGTTTCGTTTTGTTTGTATATACATGGGGAAATATAAGAAAGAAGATGAATTAAACCTGTGTTTATCGCAGTTTAATCGGAGGAATATATTTTATGGATATGAAAGTGAAGAATGATCCCACGAAGCGAACTTTCCAGCAGTTCATTTTTCCATTTACGCTCGAAGGAAAAATGATTGAAAAGTTTGTGGAAAAATTGCTTGAGGACAATTTCGTTTTTTTGAACTTGAAAGATATGGAACAACAAAATCAATTTTACGGTGGACATAAAGTTTCACACCGTAAATTGGAAAAGTATTTCATGCCATACATCGAACCGATTTTATTTCCGGGTAATGCAAAACAGAAGGAAGGCTTGCGGCGTTTCACGAAAAAACTGGATATTGATTGTACCTTCGAATCACCCTATCTAAATACCCCATTTATTATTAACTCTATAGATATCTTCATATGTCCATTTCATATTGGCATGATGAATCTTCGTGTTACTTTACCTGAAGGGCTTTCACATAATGATGTGCTCTATTTTGGCGATACATTCCGAATCCTCGAACCGATTGCTGATGATGAAGAAAAAACGAAAGTTGGCTGCCGGGAAAATCAGTATGAACATGTGAAGGATTTCATCTTCAATGAACTGTTGCCGCCAATTGAGGAATATATGGATGAAGAACAAGCGGATCCGACCTATTTTGGCAGTTTGCCCTTTTTCATCGATGAAAGAATGTATGTGATCAGTTATACGGCATTCCCTGAGAATCGTGATATTTCTAAAAATGATTTATTCCGGATCAGTGAGCTGAACGGGTATGACAATGATGGTGAGCCGTATATAGGCGCATTAAACCCTGATTATATAGAAAAGTATTATCAAGAAAGGGTATATGACAGGTGGGGCAAGGAGACTTATTATGTAACTAGCATGTATCATTTCGCGTGTGTCACGAAAGCGACAGGTAAACTGGAACAGGAACTGGCAAGTGAAATGTACGGCCAGCATTTTTATACATTGCTGCTTTTCTTCTATTATAAGATCGTACTGCTTAAATTGTCTCATGAACATTCCCAGATAGATGTGGAAAAAGATCAATCGGATACAGAACAGCTGATTTTCATGATCACTGAGTTTTCTGCAAAGTACTTATTCACTGAAGTGAATAGTATGGCAATCGGTAAAGAGCTTTTCAAAAAAACGGATGAAGCCTTCAGGATTGCCCCTCTCTACAGTGAAGTGAAGGAAACACTTTCCTACCTTTATCAAAATCAGGATAAATTGGCTGGGAAAAGAAGTAATTATCTTTTACAAATACTAACGATTTATACGGTGGTCTCCGGGATATTCGGAATGAATCTATATATTGAAGATTGGAAAGGGAAATTACCATGGAAAGCGTATATGGATTATACCTTATACGAATGGGTAGCTGTCATTGTAACGACAAGCGGTCTCATCATTTCGGGCATCCTGGGCTTTATCTTCCTGAAAAAATGGCTGCAAGAGAAAAAAAGCCGAAAAAAAAGAATGCTTTAAAGTCCTGTACACGATGTACGGGACTTTTGTTTTAGAAAAAACATGGTTAATTAGAAAAATAAAGAAATTCGGTATGCGAAATCCCCCATTCCCCTAATATTTTGCTAAACTATAGGTATATCATTCTAACTATTCATTAGGAGGAAATCATGAAGAAACTAGCTTTAGTTTCCAGCTTATTGTTGATGAGCGTATTGTTCCTGGCCGGATGCTCGGATGAGCCAAGTCCGGAAGATCGCTTTGCGGCATACACGAAGCTTTGGAATAAACAAGATTTTGCGAAAATGTACGATTATCTGTCACCTGAGACAAAGAAAGAAATCAGTGCGGATGAATTTGAGAAGCGTTATGAAAAAATCTATACGGGCATTGAAGCCGACCAATTAAAGGTGGACTATAAACAGCCAAAAGAAGAAAAAGACCATAAAGATGGAGAAAAGGTAAGCCTTTCATATACCGTTGATATGTCCACTATGGCGGGTGCTGTCAGCTCTGACCATAAAGCGACACTTGTCAAGGAAGGGGAAGGCGAGAAAGAAAATTGGTACATCAAGTGGGATGAAAGCTACATATTCCCTCAATTGGAAGCCGGTGAGAAGGTATCGGTTGAATCGTATCCAGCCATTCGGGGGGAAATTGTCGATCGAAATGAACGCGGCCTTGCCATGAATGGAACGGTAGCGGAAGTGGGAATCGTGCCGGAGAAAATGGCCAACGAATCCGAAACGGTTAAAAAGGTCGCTGGAATCCTCAATATGTCCACCGACGAAGTGAATCAGAAATTAAAACAAACATGGGTAAAGCCAAGCTATTTCGTGCCCATCAAGAAAATGTCAAATGATAATACCGCAACTTTGGAAAAGCTATTGAGTATTGCAGGGGTATCCGTCAATAATACGGAAGAGCGTATATATCCGTATAAAGAGGCTACTGCCCATCTAATCGGATATGTCGGTGAGGCATCAGCCGAGGATCTGGAGAAATTGAAAGGAAAAGGATATACCGCAAGTGATGTTATTGGCAAGCGAGGTCTTGAGGAAGTGTTGGAAGCGCGGCTTAAAGGCAAGCCAGGCGGTAAAATCTTCATTAAAACCGAAGATGGCGTAGAAAAAGTGATTGCTGAAAAGCCTGCTGAAGAGGGAGAAACAATTACATTGACCATCGACGCCGAGCTTCAAAAGGATATCTTCAAGCAATATAAAAACGAAGCCGGGGGGTCGGCATCGGCAATTGACCCGAAGACAGGCGAAACGCTTGCACTTGTTTCAAGTCCGTCATTCGATCCTAATAAATATATTTTCGGAATAACGAAAGCGGAACAAAAAGCGCTTGAAGAAGACCCGAAAAAGCCACTTCTGAACCGCTTCAGTTCGACGTTTGCACCTGGTTCAACCATAAAGGCCATCACTGCGGCGATCGCTTTGAAAAATGGTGTGGATCCGAAAGAGTCGATCAATATCCAAGGGAAAACGTGGGCCAAATCGACATGGAAAGATCATTCCATTACAAGGGTTTCGGACCCTGGTGTTCCAATCGATATGGATAAGGCATTAATTTATTCAGACAATATTTACTTTGCCCAAAAAGCTCTCGGGCTTGGAAAGGAAAAATTCACAAATGGACTCAAGGCTTTCGGATTTGATGAGTCTTTGAATTATGATTATCCGATCAAAGCATCGAGCATCGGCAAGATCGACAGTGAGGGACGATTGGCCGATGCAGGTTATGGTCAAGCGCAAGTTCAAATGAGCACGCTCCATCTCGCCATGACCTATTCAGCCTTCTTGAATGAAGGTAACATCCCGGTACCTTTCTTAATAACAGGAGATAAAATGGAAAAGAAAATATGGAAAGAAAATGCGATATCTGCAGACCAAGCAAATCAGGTCACCAAGATGCTGACACAAGTAGTGGAGCATCCTAAGGGAAGCGGACATGGAATAGCTGATCTTGGCATCAAAATCGCTGCCAAAACGGGAACTGCTGAAATCAAGGCATCCAAAAATGCTGACGGAACAGAAAATGGCTGGTTTGTTGCCATGGACACAGAAGACCCGGAACTTCTCATGGCATGGATGATGGAAGATGTAAAAGGACGAGGCGGCAGCCATGTCGTTGTCGATCATATGAAACCGGTGTTGAAGAAGTATTTGAAGTAAGAAAAAAGTCACCCAACAGGACTGGGCAAGTATTTAACATTAAAAAGCAGGACATTGGTTTCTTCCATGTCCTGCTTTTATTTTGGTTGTGGATTCCAATTTGTTACGACAATGAAGCTTGATTTGAAGGATAATGGGGCGTACATACAGAATGTAAAAAGGGAGTTCAGAAACTTGCAAGTTACCCGGCACCCCAATGTAGTCCTGAAATCATGATTTCTGCAGCAGTGACATCATCCAGGCCGTTATGTTACCACATGCCGATGGATTGAACAGGATAAAGACTTGAAGGATAAATAGACTAGGAGTGAGGATGAAAAGGAATGAGAAGTTTAAAGTATTTGTTTATCGCTTTCTTTATCATTTTTTTTGCATTTCCTTCTCATGAAGCAACGGCAGCAGAAGAGAATATAACGATGGAAGTGAAACTCAAGAATTATTTGGGGAATAGAACCAGCGTCAAAATAACGGCAACCGGTGACTACCGTACATCAGGGGGCGAGTTATTCATTAAGGCGGGGGAAAATCTGACTTTGAAAGTGGAGTCGGATAAACTTGCCGTATACAAAGGTTTTAAGAAAACGGGATCTTATGGTTCCTTTAAGGTAATACCAGTTAAACGTGATGGATCATTGTCCATTAATGGCCGTCCGTATCAGGGCTCATTTTCATTTACAGTGGAGGACGGTTACATCCGGCCAATCAATACTGTTTACATGGAAGATTATCTAAAGGGCGTCGTCCCTCTGGAGATGCCTGCACTATGGCATGCCGAGGCCTTAAAAGCACAGGCGGTTGCCGCCCGGACTTATGCACTTCGCCATCAATCCACAATAATTGATGATACGGTTTCTTACCAAGTATATGGCGGGGCTGCCGGTCACTATCGAACTAATTCAGCCATTGAACAGACAAAGGGCATGGTAATCAAGCATGATGGCGAAATAATCGAAGCGTTCTTTTCCTCAAGCAATGGAGGAATGACCGAATCGAATTCAAATGTTTGGTCAAGTGGCAACCCCCTTGCATATTTATCTATAAAAGAAGATTTCTTTGATCCGAAAACCAGTTGGGAGATAACGCTGGACAAGCAGCAAATCGACCTTTCAAAAATGGATTTATCTAAACCGGAAGAATGGTGGACAAGTGTAGAGGAAAAAGATAAAACGGTTGTGCCGAAGCTTAAGGTTTGGCTGAAGAATAATGGATATGCGCAGAAAGATATTAAAATAACGGAGATTCCCTTTTTAACTTTTTTAGATGAAAAAACGGGAGGCCGTGTAACGAAGGGTTCCATCCAATTGAATTTCTATGTAAGGGATCTCGTTGATGACAGGGGGAAGCTTTTGCAGCAAAGGGTTAAGCTTACTAATGTAGCGGCTTCCAAAATCAGGGGCATGCTTGGGCAAGAGGTGATGAAAAGCTATCTGGTTGACCATTCATCCTCCGGTGACTCCAAAATTTCAATTAAAGGGTCAGGATATGGGCATGGTGTCGGGCTAAGTCAGTTTGGGGCGAAAAACAGAGCGGAAGCAGGGCAATCCTATCAAGATATTTTGGGGTTTTATTATTCTGATACAACTATAGAAAAGGAATATGGACCAGGTGCTGGATCTAAAACGGATCTTGTCGTAAAGGCGGAACCGAATACAGTAAGCATGAAAGGGAAAACGGATTATTTAAGTGATGAGGTTGGAATCACATACTCCCTAAAAGAAGATGCTGTGGTAACACTCACGATTAAAGATTATAAAGGTAAATCCTTAGCTACCCCAGTCCATGACCAAACAATGAAAAAGGGTACCCATTCAGCAACCTGGAACACAAAAGCGGTAAGTAACGGTACATATGAAGCAGAAATATCAGCAATGGACCGAGGCGGGAATGAAAGTATGGAAACAATGCCGATTAAGATCAGTAAAGATACGTCGGCACCGAAAATCACCGATATCAAAACAGCGGGCGACTATAGTACCGAGAAAGCGAACATAACGTATACAATTAATGAAAACACTAATGTAACAGTGAAAATTAAGAACAGTAAAGGTAAGGTTGTTGGCATCCTTTCTGAAAGCCAGTTCAATAAAGGCAGGCAATCCGCAACATGGGATTTCAAAAATATGTCCAACGGGATATATACGGTGACAATCTCAGCTAAGGATAAGAGTGACAATCAGAAAACCATTTCAACGAAAATCTCGATTAGGAAGACGACGGGAATAGTGACAGCAAGCGAATTATCTATTAAAGAAAACAGAAATGCATCTTCTGAAACGGTTGGGAATCTATACAGGGACCAATCCATAACGATCCTGGCTCAACAAGATGAATGGTACAAAGTGAAAAAGGGAAGCCAAATTGGGTATGTATTAAAAAAACATGTAAAAAAATGAATGAGCAGGACGTCAATCATGGCGTCTTTTTTTGCTCTTTTTTATTATGGCATTCATCAAACTCACTAGTAAAAAGTGCGAATTCAGAGTGAAATTCGGAACTCACGAGTAAATATACTAAATTCACGAGTAAAAGGCGGAAACTCACGAGTAAATGCCCCAAATTCACGAGTAAAAGGCGGAAACTCACGAGTAAAGCCCACAAACTTCGCCATAACTTGAGTTAACGGACCTCAATAAAAATAAAAACCGAAAAAAATCCAGTTAATGAGAATCTTAAAAGAGGAATGATGTACTCATTCCTCTTTTGTTTTATGCTGACCGGGTGTGAACGGAACACCGGCGGCCTTTGTAATGATTTTTGAGATATCGGTATTTTCAATGACTCCATCAAAGGCTTCACTGCCTGGACCCGAGGCGAAAACGGGGATCATATTGGCTGTGTGCCCTCCTGTGTAACTGGCCGCCCGTGTGCTTCGATCAGCTACGCCCGCCTTATGGTGCCTGGCGATGGTGCTTCCGATTTCCCAATCTATTTGATGCTGCGGATAAACTAGCGTTTTATTCTTTCTTACGTTATCGATGAATTGATCGACTTCCTGATCCGTAAGGGATATATGTGCATACTTTTTGAATGTGGAAACGACACTTTCTGGATTGATTTCATTATTTTTATCGAATGTTAGCTGTTTCGACATATATTCAGATGAAACCCTGATTTTTTTCAATGCAGTGATATCCATTGTTTCAGAAGCGGAGGTCCCCATTGTTTCGTGGTCTGCAAGAACTACGATCAACGTATCATTTCGATTTTTTGCCCAATTTACAACCTCTTTCACGGTTTGATCAAATTCGATCGTTTCTTTCCATATTCCAGTGATGTCGGCTGCATGCTCCATATGGTCAATACGCGCACCTTCTGCCATCAAGAAAAATCCCTTATCACCTCGGGATAAAATATCCAAAGCTTTGGATGTCATTTCGGGCAAGGATGGCTCTTGAGAATGTAATACTTCTTTATCCAGTTTAAAATTCATATAGTTAGGGTGAAATAATCCTAAAAGTTTTTCCGGTTCATTAATGGAACTAAGTTCTTCTTTAGTCGTCGTAATCCCATAGCCAGCTTGTTTAAATTTAGCGATTAGATCCTCGCCATTCTGCTTCTCCGCCTCGAAATAACTGGCACCACCGCCGAGAATGACGTCGATCCGTTTATCAAAGAGCTGCCTTGCGATATTTGCGCCACCTGTCCAGCGGTTAGGCACACTTGCACCAAAGGCAGCGGGTGTGGCATCGACTACCATATTGGTTGAGATGATCCCGACTTTTTTTCCTTCGTTCTGAAAAGCGTCCAATACACTATCCACCTCGGAACCATTGGCATCGACACCGATTGATTCATTGTTGGTTTTTATACCAGTGGCAATCGCTGACCCTCCTGCTGCCGAGTCAGTGACGTAATTATTGGCGGAATACGTGCGCATCAGGGCAACATGCTCCAGTTTTTCCAAATGCAGTACACCTGTCTTTCCATATTCCAATTGCCGGGCAATTTCTATTGCCCCTAACCCCATGCCGTCGCCAATCAGCAATATGACATTCTTGGGGGTGTTTTGTGTTTCTGCTTGAATAGGGGAACTCATGCAAAAAAAGCAAATTATAAGCACCAATAATCCAAAACGATGCGGCTGTGCAAGTTTATGTCTGGATGTCTTATTCATCTGTTATCCTCCATTGGGTGAAAGTCTTTCTATTATTTGTTTAAATGGATAAAAAAACCCCTCTCTGATATTCAGGATGGAGCTAATCTTTTTAGCGCTGTTAGCGGCATCCAGTCGGTTTTTGCGTAATTTATCTTTCAAAAAAAGAAAGAATTTCTATATAATTACAATGTGAGTGATAATTTAAACAGTAAATACTTAACTGATATAATTTCACTAAAGTTCAATTGAGATAATAGGAGAGAAAACCCTTATGCTATCCAGTATGAAAAAGTTCTTCAAAGAAGGTTCTAAAGACTTGAAGAGAATTTATAAGTTGGTAGAAGAAGTGAATCGGCTAGAGGGTAAATATGAAAGATATTCTGATCTGGAATTAAGCGGAATGAAGGATAGGTTTAAAAGCATATTGGATGCTGGTGATAATATATTGGATATACAAGCCGAAGCTTTTGCGGTCGTGAGGGAGGCTTCCAAGCGAGTATTGAATCTTAGGCACCATGATGTTCAGCTTGCAGGCGGTTTTGTCCTGGTTGAAGGGGGCATTGCACAAATGAATACGGGCGAGGGGAAGACACTTGTCTCTACTTTGTCTAGCTATTTACATGCACTGTACGGAAATGGTGTGCATATTATAACGGCCAATGAATATTTGGCCAAACGTGATAAAGAGTTAATGGGACAGATTCTTGAATTTCTAGGATTGTCGGTTGGTTTGAACATTTCCCAAATGGGACCTTCCGAGAAACGTGAAGCGTATGCGGCAGATATCACGTATGGGACGGCAACAGAGTTCGGTTTCGATTATTTGCGGGATAATCTGGTTTACCGAAGGGAAGACAAGGTTCAAAGAGGACACCGATTTGCCATTATCGATGAGATTGACAGCATCTTGATTGATGAAGCAAGGACACCATTAATCATTGCGGGCAGGGCAAGCGACGGAACCGAGCTTCACCGGATCACGGCGCAAATGATGAAGACATTTATAGAAAAGGATGATTACGGGATTTTCATCGAGTCAAGGTCCGCCTTTTTCACGGATCAAGGTGCTTCCAAGATTGAAGAGGCCTTTGGTATCGACAATCTGTATGGAATGGAACATCAAGAGTTATTACATAATGTTACACAGGCGCTAAAAGCCCATGCAATCATGAAAATGGATGTGGACTACATTGTCATCGATGGAAAGATTGCAATCATCGATAAATTCACAGGCAGGGTGATGGAAGGGCGAAGCTTCAGTGATGGGCTTCATCAAGCAATTGAGGCAAAAGAGGGATTGGAGATTTCCGAAGAGAATGAAACACAGGCTATGATTTCCGTCCAAAATTATTTTCGATTATATCATTCAATGTCTGGGATGACAGGGAGTGCCATGCCATCAAAGTCTGAATTCCAGGAAATATATCAGCTCCCCGTCATTGAAATTCCAACTAATGTGCCTATTATTCGAGTTGATGAGGTTGATTTGATTTATATAGATGAAACCAGCAAAATCAACAAAATCGTCACGGAAGTAAAACGGATTCATGAAGGAGGCAGACCTATCCTGATCGGGACGACCTCCATTGAGCAATCTGAAAAAATTTCGGTTCATCTGGACAACCGGAAAATTAAACATCAAATCCTTAATGCAAAGACGGAAGAGGATGAAGCGGAAATCATTGCGAATGCCGGGCAAAAAAATCAAGTGATGCTGGCTACGAACATGGCTGGGAGAGGAACGGATATATTACTTGGGAATGGTGTCAAGGAATTGGGCGGCCTTCATATTATCGGTACGGAGCGACACGAAAGCCGTCGGATCGATATGCAGCTAAGAGGACGTTCCGGCCGGCAGGGTGATCCTGGTTCAACACAATTCATCATTTCTTTGGAAGATGATTTGTTTGATTTTTATGATGAAGAAGAAATCGGACGTTATATCAAGAAAATCAAAACGGATGAAAATGGGTTGGTGCTGAGCCCTGCACCCGATAAATTCGTTAAAATGGTTCAGGAAACGGTAGAGCAGATGCATCAATCAAGCCGATACCATTTATTGAAGTTAGAACATGCATTAAATGAGCAGAGTAAAATCATCTATGCAATGAGGGATCGGATTCTGGATGTGGAGCCTGTTCGGATGTCGGCCATTTTACTTGAATACATCGAAAAGTACATTACTCGGCTCACTTACCGTGAACATTTAGCGGAGCCTGATTCCTCTGACTTTATGGAAGAGCTATTCCTTGTTTTCCTGTCATTAGGTTGGCAGGCAAGTGATTTGCAGGATATAGAAGGTCAAATTCAAGGAAAGGCGTTGGAGGCTTTAGGTGAATTGGAATCGAGACTGGTGATCTTTCAAGACGATGCAGAATGGGGAAATCAGTTGCGCGCATTCATGCTGCAGCACATCGATACAAATTGGATGAACCATTTAGATGAAATGAACAGTATGAAGGAAGGCATTGGCTTAAGCGGATATGGTCAGCAGGACCCATATACGTTGTTTGAAAAAGCAGCTCTCAGTCAATTCAACCTTCTATTAAGTAAAATTGAGGCGGAGATAAGCATCCGTTTTATGGACTATATTAAAAGCAATCAGGAAGATGCAGCTTCTTTGGAGGGTGAGGAACGATGAGTTTATTGGGAAAAAGGGATAATGCAGCTTCAGATGTATATAAGTTAACAGATCAGGATGACACCGTTCATACTGTGCTGATGTTTCATAAGGGGTGGGATATTTCCAAGCAAGAGGAATATGTATATAAATTCCACTATCAAAGGCTGCCTGCATTAAAACCGAACCAAATTTCAATATCCGGCATTAAGCTGACTAGGGTGGAAGATGATGTAATCATAGAAGCTTTTCTACGAAATTCAATAGAGAAAGCTGTCAGGTTTGATATCGTGGATTTACTTTTAGTTGATGGAGATGGAAAAATACTGGCAAAAAAGTCATTCGATTTCACAGAGCTTGGTGAGATACCAGCACTTTCAAGCATGCCATGGCGTTTCTTATTCGAGGAAGGAGATATTTTGGCCGAATCAATCCCTGATGAAGGTTGGAAGATTGCTTTTGAATGGAAGAGAAAGTAGGAAAACAACCGCATGAACTTGCGGCAATCTGCAGCTTTTTGCCGGAGTGCCAAAGCAAAGCCGTCATCCTTTTAGTGATGAAGGCTTTTTGTTTATAAGGGAAGTCATTAGTGCTAAATATTTATGCCGTTTTCTGTGTGCAATTTCTCATAAATGGCAACGCTAAGTAATATTTATAAGTAATCTTCCGCAATCAGGCTTAACCAAGGCTTGGTAATAATGAAGAGGAAAGTGGCAGGAGCATGAAGAATAACCTGAATCAACGATTGAAGGAGAGGCTATTTGAATTATTGTCATTCTCAATCGTGGCCATACTTTTCATTTATACGAATGATAGGATGGGTAACGATCTTTCTATTGGAATAATTACGATAATCATCGGTGTTGCCGGTTTTATTGTTTATCTGAAGGAATGGATATCGAATGGAATCGTAAAGGGCACCATTTTTTCAGTTTTCCTTTTTTCGATCATGGCCTTTTTCCTTGGGGACATCTGGTTTTATCGTTATTATTCGACACCTATAACATCCTATATGTGGATGCAAAAAAGCAACCTGAATGGGCTTGGTGAAAGTATATTCAGTATGATGGAAATGAAGGATGCGATCTTTCTTCTGACAGGCATTCCAATTGCTGAGTCATTTGTGAAGAAAAAATACCCCCTCAAGCATATGGCACTTGTGCCGGCCGTAATATTCCTGATGATAGCAGGATTAAAACCGATCAAGAATATCTTTATCGACAAAGTGGATATAACCATGCGTTATGAGGCGAATACCTTCTTGCGAAACTGGGGTCCCATCGGTCATCATGCATTGGATACGTATGCCTATTTTACCGACTTGGGAAGGCATGGAATGTCTTCGGAAGAAAAGAAGGCAGTTTCTGAACACTTCAATAAAAAGAAAAGAAAGGAAAATGCCCATTCTGGATCCTTGGAGGGGAAGAATCTCATTATCATCCAGGTTGAATCTTTACAGGCGTTTCCGCTCTTTCAAACCAGTGCCGGGCAGGAGGTCACGCCATTCATGAATGAACTGGCGAAAGGGGGATTGTATTTCCCGCGTGTATACCCGCAGACGGTATTTGGAAATTCATCTGATGGTGAGCTTATCGTGAATACCGGACTATTTCCTTTAAAGCAAGGTGCGACCTTTTTTCGGTTCCCTTATAATGATTTTCCTGGTCTTGCCACGGAATTAAAGAAGTCGGATTATCAAAGTTTTGCTTTCCACGGAGATGAAGAAGACTTTTGGAATAGGCAGCATGCATATCCCTCGCTAGGTTTTGATGACTATCTTTCCATAGAGGATATGCAGCAGGATGAAATGATTTCGATGGGCTTGGGAGACCGCAGTTTTTTCAACCAAAGCTATGATTTCTTAAAAGATAAACAAAACCCCTATTACGCTTTTTTCGTTACTTTGACCAGCCATGTACCTTTTTCACTGCCGAAGGAACAGATAACATTGAAGTCTGAAGTTGGAAAAGAGAATAGTTACCTGACTAAATATTTTGGAGCGATTCATTATACAGATTCAGCAATCGGGGATTTCGTGAAGAAGTTGAAGGACGGCGGGAAGTTGAAAGACAGCGTGATTGTCATTTACGGAGATCATGATGGGCTATTTTTAAAAGATAAACACGAGGTTGAAGCGTATTACGGTAGTAAAATTAGCGATGAAGAGTGGATTGAAAAATATATGCCCATTCCCGTGATCATTTATCAGGAGGGTATGAAAGGGAGAACGATTGATAAGGTAGCGGGCCAAATCGATATTTTACCAACTCTATATGATCTGTTCAATATTAAGAGCTCTTCATACTTCGGAGAGAGCATGCTGGATGGCGAAGAGGGCGATGCTTTGATATTAAAAGGGGATTATGGTTCTCAAATGAAAATAAATGGGGAAGGCAAGGTCGAAGGATTTTCACCAGAAGACCAAAAGGAGATTGATCTGAGTGATCAAGTGATACGTTCCGATTACTTTAAACAAAGTGAGAAAAAGGTAAAAAAAGAGGATGACTGATAAAAGCCATCCTCCTTCCATTATAATCCCAAATGTGTTTTAACACGATTTTGGGCTTGAAGCTTCGTATCTTCTGGAACGATGTTGTACCAAACGCCATCTACCCGTTGATTGTCACCTTCAAGTGTATATTGTTCAATATTTTTGAGGGATGATTTGTAGTTATTTTGAATGCTCAACATTTCATTGAAACTTAAATTGGTTTCCACGTTTTTACCTAGAGCTTCGAATATATCGTCATAATTAGTAAGTGTTGACAGACTTGCCCCTTTTTTCATGACAGCTTGGATAACTTGGCGTTGCCGCATTTGCCGTCCATAATCCCCGCGGGGATCTTCTTTACGGATTCGGGAATAAATCAAGGCCTCTTTACCATTTAAGTCGATTGTGCCTTTGTTGAAGGTAAATCCTTTATAGGCAAGGTCCATATCATTATCGACTGTGACACCACCAACAGCATTCACAATATCCTGAAAGCCTTCCATATTCATTTTGACGTAATAATCAATCGGAATATCCAAATAGGATTCCACTGTATTTATCGACATGGCGACACCGCCATACGCATAGGCATGGTTCATTTTATCATTTATACCTTTACCGACGATCTCTGTACGCGTATCTCTCGGTAAACTCAATAACTCAATCGATTCTTTTTTAGGATTAACGGTCATGACAATCATCGTATCTGATCGACCTGAGTCATTTTTTCTTTCATCCACACCAAGAATCAGTAATGAAAATGGATCTTGGCTTTTGAACTTGATGTCCTCTACACGTTTATCCGTTTTATGGGCTGTACCCTGCATAGTGCTAATCGCACCGGCTAATGATTGATAAACTGAAGCGCCATAAACACCTGCGCCAATGAAAAGGATAAGAAGGGTGAAGCCGATTATTTTAAACGTTTTGCGTTTCTTTTTCTTTTTTTTATGTTCGGATCTCATTTAATATTCCTCCCTTAACCATCCCACAAAAATGGAAGGTGTGAAAAAGTACCTAGTCGGTATTTTTAACTATACCTTTTTTTTGTCAAAAATAGAATAGTTTCTTTTTGTAGTTAGAGTGCATATTTACCTTTTTTCATCTAAAAAAACGAAGGATTCTAAATTCCTTCGTTTGCACATCATTCGATTGTTTCAAAAATTGTATAGCCAGAGATAAATAAGCTATGAATCTTTTGACATAAAATTGCCAGACTTTAAGAGAAAGTCTGGCAAGTAAATCTTATAAACTTCTATAACCGATGATTTTACTTTTGAAATAAGAGTTTGAGGTAGTACTGATCGTTACTCCCTTACTTGATGAGGCATGAATGAATTCCCCGCCGCCCAAGTAGATTCCCATATGGCTTATGACTGATTTATTGGAACCCGTTGCAAAGAAGATAAGATCGCCGCTTTTCGGTGAAGTGACTTTTTTACCCATATCATAGTATGTGGACGATGAAAGCCTTGGAACATCATACCCAGCCTTCTTGAACGTATAGTAAATGAATCCGCTGCAATCGAAACCTGATGGGGAGGAACCCGCCCACGAATATGGTGTACCAATTAATTTTTTTGCTTCGGAAACGAGCTTGGCCACTTTGTTCCCCGAACTTGGGGCATCCACTTTTCCGCCATCGTTTTTATCTGCAGGGGCAGTGCTAGCCGATTTACTTAATTTCAGTTTTTGACCCACTCTGATTAAATCGGATTTTAACGAGTTGATTGATTTAAGCTGGGTCACAGTCAAGTTCGTTTTTCTGGAGATTTTGGAAAGAGTATCACCTTTTACCACAATGTATGTAGACGAATTGGCTGGGGTCTGTGTACCATTGGATGGGTTGGAGCTGCCGGGTAAATCAATGGTAGTGGTGGTGGTTGATTTGGATACGATAAGTTTGTTTCCTGCATAAATCCTATCGGATTTTAAGTTATTCAGTTTCATCAATTCAGCAAGTGTAAGGTTATGCTTGTTTGCTATCCTGGTTAAGGTATCACCTGAAACAATGGTATATGTGGTTTTCTTTGTTGTTTTCACGGAAACTGAAGAAGCATTTGATGTTGTTTTGGAGTTGGGTGTAATTAATTTTTGATTGATTCTCAAGAAGTCTGATTTTAAGTTATTAAGCTGTTTTAAGTCTTTTACCGTCGTATTATGCTTCTGGGCGATTTTACTTAAGTTATCACCGCTTTTAACTGTATATGTACCGGCAAGGGCAGGAGAAACAAAAGTCGAAGATAAAATGGCTAATGTCGAAAATGCGACAACACTTTTTTTCACTATTTTCCACCTCAAATATGTCTTTTTCCCTATTCTAACAAAATAAATGGGTTTAAACATATTACATTTTTGTTACAAGGGGAAAATAGTATTATTTTACTGGTTTATATTGGTGGTGTTTGAGTATTGAAATCTACAATATTTTCTATATTATGAGTCTTTTTTCACATTGTGGAGTCTTGCGTTTTCATTTGTCATTCCCTGTAAAAATACCTCTGTTTATGGATTGTAAATTTCCATAAAAAAGAAAACCCACTTCGTTTTACGAAGTGGGTGGTTTTATTTAAAAAGGAAATCAACTAAATTCCTGCTTGAATTTCCCGTGGAGTACTCATTCCATTTTTGGTTAAAGGATGCGATCTTCATTAATGAATGATTGGCGGTACGGATTTTCCTTAAGAGATCTTCTGTGGTAGATACCACGGGTCCGGGCATGGAAGAGGAGTAATCCTCCCAGAATCCCCGTTCCTGCACATACTTTTCTAAATCATATGCAAAGAATATCATGGGTCTTTCCAAGAAAGAGAATTCAAATGGAATCGATGAGTAATCGGTTATTAAAAGATCCGTACTGATCAGCAGTTGATTAACGTGAAAATCACTATCGACAGGGTAAATGAATCCCGGGAATTTATCTTGTAAATCATGCTCCGCTTTTACAGCTGGATGCAATTTTAGTACTAACGCATAATTTTCGCCCTTAAGTTCCTTGTAGAGCAATTCCAAATCAAGTGCAATCTCTCCATTGTTCAAACCGTCATTACGAAATGTAGGGGCATATAATATGATTTTCTTATGCTCAAGCTCTGGATACTTGGCCAGCAAAGCATTACGGGCAGTTCTTTTTGATTCATCATTAAAAAAGAAATCGGTCCGAGGTATCCCGGTCCTTAGGATATGGGATGCCGGCAGTTGAAAACTTTCTTGATAAATCTCGGCCATTCTCTCCGAACCTGCAGTAACGTAATCAAATTTATTATATACCTCAAAAAATCTTTTCCTTGCACCGGCTGAACGGTTTTTAATGGAAGGATCTTTTGCTCCGAATTGCTTAATGGCACCTGCCGCATGCCACACTTGGACACAGGTCACTTGCTTTTTGAATGCAATGGCTGAAAGAAAGCCAAAATAATTATCGATGATAATCCATTTTGATGTAGCCAGATGATAAATCGATCGGATCATGGCACTGATATTTTTTGATTCAAACGGAAGGACGATGGTTTCCCCATCGTCCTTAACTTGTATAGAACTGCTTGATTTCATTAAAAATACCTTTTGAACGGAAATGTCCTGCTTGTCCATTTCATCTGCGATATATTGGCAATTGTCCCCGAATGATGTGACAAAGGTCGTTTTGTCATATAAAGGGAAAAGTTTAAAGATAGAGAATAAAACTTTGAAACAAAAAAGATAAATCCCTATCGCGAATTCTTTAGCCATTAGTGACTTGTAGAAGGTCATCTTTAATTTGGGAAGTCGAAATGCCGATTGTTCTTGGAAGGTAGACCACTTCACAAACTTCGGATAATTCATCGAATTGGCCTTTCCAGTCATCACCCATTACAAAGATATCCACACCTTCACGAACGATGTCTTCCCTCTTTTGTTCCCAATTGTCTTCAGGTATGACTTCATCCACATAACGAATTGATTCAAGGATCATTTTTCTGTTTTCAAAGCTGTGATAAGCTTTTTTATCTTTTAAAGCATTGAATTCATCCGTTGAAATGGCAACGATCAGATAATCCCCTAAATCTTTAGCGCGTTTTAATAGATTGATATGCCCCCAATGAAGCAAATCAAAGGTTCCGTAAGTGATTACTTTCTTCATTTTTATTCCTCCTTTAAGACTCTTAAACTGTTATTCAATCAATTAATATATATTTGGTCTAATAGAATATGAAATGGAACAATAAAACAGGCAACTAGCATTTCAATTCTGCTTGATGTTTTTCTATATTTTTAGGCAATGACATTCTCTAACTAATTATAACTTAATAGCTTTACAAATAAACCACAATTTTTTTACAAATAAACCACATTTTTTTACATTGATGATTATTGTAAATATTGATTTTTAAGTTAAAATTAAATGTTGACTAATTTGCATTACACTAAAGGGCATAATAAAGTGTCTATAATTAATGTAAGGATTTATACTGAATGGTATTTAAAAATAATTTTCCTCACATTAATGAATGAAGAAAGATTTCATTATCCTTGCTGCAATCAGAAAGGCCACACACAATTTTACCACGTTTAGTAGAGAACAACTAGAGGAGCTTCATGAATCCCTGTTTTCTAATAGTGAATGTGAAGCGGAAGAATCGCATAAAGGAAAGAGGATGGGTCATCTACAGGCCCTAAATCTATCGCTTAACATTTTATGGTTCCAATTAATGAAGGGCAAGGATAAACAGTTGGCCTGTTTTGAAAGCGTTCACTTTGATTATTAAGAAGCCTTCTTTGTAATTAAAAGATATGTTTTTGCTATTCCCTTTCCATTCTGGCAACATGGAAGGACATGCATATGATTTTTACGGTTTTTTAGTTTTTAGTATGTTCGTTTTCGACAATGAATCAACCCGATAGTCTTTTTTGTTCATAAGAAGACTCAAAGGGAATATATGGGTGATCCCCCTGTCTGTTTAATGATATTGAGGAAAAACCGAAAAAAGTTTATGATTTTAAAGTACAATGAATGATTCATTTTTATTTAAATAAATAATTTGTTATAGGTGGTCTAAAATGATTAAAAAGCTTCTTGGAAAAGGGAAAGCAAAAAAAACTCCTAAAATTAAGCTAAAACAAGTTCTGACCATTGCGCAAGAGGAAAATATGCTATTGATAAAAGGAGAATTTTCAATAGAACATTATTGCGCAAAAGAACTATGGCTATATTCTAGGGAAAACGAAGATCAAAAAATAAAAATAGCTGAATCAGTGAGCTCATCTAAATTTGAGTTTAGAGTAGATATGAAAGATTTAATGCGGAAATTAGCAGATGATGAACCGACTGTTTATGACTGTTATATAAAGGTAGCCGTTCCGGTTGAAAAGCTGAGCAAAAAAACAATACTTAATATCGAACATAAAGCTGAATATGTAGAAGTGAACGAACAGGTTCATATTGAATTTCCAATTCGTCTGGGGCGTTTTCAGGAGACATACACGAACAATTTAAGTATTTGCACCTATGAAGATAAACAAAGTATATTCTCGATTACCAATAAAGGGAATATATCTCTTTACTTCAATAAAGTCCCTAAAGTTCAGATTAAGTCTCAAATTGAAAAAATCAAAAACAATTCGAAAACCATGCAAGTTAATGGTCAAATCTTCACCAAGCATTCCGCGATCATAAAAGGCGAGGGCCTAGTTAGAGGAAGACAAAGTGGCAAAGAATATCAGGCAAATATATCTTTTATTCATAATAAGGAAATGAATATTAAGAAATTTGGACTGAATCGTTATATCTATGATTTGAAATTGGATTTAGAACAATTAGTCAGTGCGGATTTGGAAGATGATGTATATGACATTTACATGAAATTACATTTACATGATCAGGAAGAGCCGAAAATGGTACGCGTCGGAAGACCAACCACCAGAACTAAATTATTTACAAAAAAGACCGATGTCAGCTCGAATAATGTAGTTGCCATCGTCAATCCATATTATACCTTTAAAGCATCCAATTTATCTTTGGAAGTGTTTAACTTCTCTACAGAAAGTTATCGATATTTAAAAAAGATGATGGGGTGGAGGCGTTTTCTGGCTTTATTTAAAAAGAAAAAGGATGTTTGGCTAATTGGTGAAAGAACTTATAAAGCCCAGGATACCGGATATCACTTTTTTAAATATATGAGGGAAAACCACCCTGAAAAAGAAGTGTATTATGTAATAGAAGAAAATTCCGTGGAAGCCAAGAACGTCGAGCTCTTTGGAAATATACTTTATTTCAAGTCAAAGGATCATATTAAAAAAACAATGGAATCTACACGTATCATTTCATCACATCATCCGGATTATTTATATCCATTAAGAACATCTGAATTTAAAAATCGTGTTAAGGGAGTTAAGGTATTTCTTCAACATGGTGTTATGGGCACTAAGAATATGGTGGCAAACTACGGCAAAAATGCAGCCTCCGGTTTTAGTACGGATGTTTTTCTAGTGAGTTCAGACTTCGAAAAGGATATGATTGTAACGGATTTTGGGTACAACGAAAAGGAAGTATTCACAACCGGGCTTTCTAGGTTCGACTCACTGTTTAAGGATGATGTTTTAACAAAGCGGCAATTATTGATCATTCCAACATGGCGAGATTGGATTACATCCGATGAAATATTTTTGGAAAGCGAGTATTTTAAAAGGTATCAGAACTTGGTGAATCACCCGGTGTTACATGAGTTATCTAAAAATAATGGGTTTGAAATCATTTTTTGCCTTCACCCCAATATGCAGAAATTCACGTCTTATTTTAAAGATGCCCCAGTTCGGGTGATTAGTCAGGGTGAAGTGGATGTCCAAAGATTAATTAAAGAAAGCGCGATTATGATCACGGACTATTCAAGTGTTGCTTTTGACTTTAGTTTCCTGCATAAACCGGTTATATACTATCAATTTGATAGAGATCGTTTCATAGGGAAAAGACCGTCACATTTGGATTTGGATAACGATCTTCCGGGTGAAATCGTTGATGAATTGGATGGATTGTTAGGTGTATTAGCCGAATACGCCAACACTGATTTTGTCATGAAGAAAAAGTATATCGATAAGGCCAACCGTTTTATTAAATATCGCGATGTCCATTCTAATTCAAGGATATTCGAAGTGATTCAACATGCAGAGAAAGATCAGAATTCACTTATTAAATTATATAACCACCCGATATCAAAACTCATCATGAATCGATTTAGGAAAAGTGAACAGTATTTCCCTGTCATGAAAAAAGTTTATAAGATCATGTCCAGGATCATACCGGTTGACCGGAACCTTATTCTTTTTGAAAGTGGGATAGGGAAGCAATTCTCCGATAGTCCCAAGTATATTTATGAAGAACTGGTCAAAAGGGATAATAAATATAAAAAAGTTTGGGTGTATAATGGTAATTTGCCGATAAAAGGCAAAAATACGAAGCTGATCAAACGTCTAAGCCCGGAATACTATTATTATTTAGCCAAAGCAGGTTATTGGATAAATAATCAAAACTTCCCTACCTATTTAAGCAAAAGGAAGGAAACGACATATATTCAGACTTGGCATGGTACCCCTTTGAAAAAAATGCTGTTTGATATAGACAATATTCAAGGAAGAGACGAGGGGTACTTGAATCGGGTGCATGGTGCAACGAGAACTTGGGACTATTTAATATCACCAAGTCCATACGCATCCAAAGCCTTCAGGAGTGCTTTCAAATATGAAGGGGAAATACTGGAAACGGGATATCCAAGAAATGATTTGTTTTACAAGGAAGATGCTTCAATAATTGCCAACTCTGTGATGGAAAAACTGAAGATACCGAAAGGGAAAAAAGTCATCTTATATGCTCCTACATTCCGGGATAATCAAACTTCGAAAAACAATAAATTCATTTTCGAGCTGAAATTTGATTTGGAAAGAATGAAGGAAGAACTAGGGGATGAATATATCCTTTTGTTAAGGATGCATGTTGTTATAAGTAATAATCTCAGCATTCCAAGCGAATTCGAGGATTTCGTGATAAATGTATCCAATTATTCGGATATCCAGGAACTTTACCTGATTTCTGATATATTGATTACGGATTATTCTTCCGTAATGTTCGATTTTGCTAATACTGCCCGGCCGATTTTATACTACACGTATGACTTGGAAGATTACAGAGATAACATCCGTGGATTCTATATGGACTTTGAAAAGGAAGCACCAGGTCCATTTTTAAAAACGACTGAGGAGATTATCGATACTATTACCAATATTGATGAAATAAACATGCAATACAAAGAGAGATATGGTTTATTTAGAGAGAAGTATTGTGGAATAGAGGATGGTAAAGCTACACAGAGAATCGTGGATAAATTTTTTAATGATTGATTCCTTAAATAAAGGGTATTGTTGCTTTTAAGTAACTGGTAACTGGCTGCCTGATAGAAACATCTATGTTACCTCTACTTAAAAGGAGGGAATCGTATGAATTTCTTGGTACGTCAAAAAGCGAGGGAACTTTTAAAGAGCGGTAATATTTCAATAAAAAATAATCCTGTAGGCTTAAGGAATAAATTTTTAGGAAAAGTAAAAAAAGTCACTGTAGTCACTGCTGCTTATAATGCTGAAAAATTCATCAGAAAAACGATTGAATCAGTAATAAACCAAACCATGGGTATAGATCAGATTGAATACATCATTATTGATGATTGTTCGACTGATGCTACCAATAAAATCATTCAGGAGTATACAGCTAAATATAAAAATATCTGTTCAGTTACTCTTAAAGAAAATAATGGGTCACCTGGGACCCCCAGAAACATTGGAATAGAATTGGGAACATCCAAATATATAACTTTTTTAGACGCGGATGACTGGCTTGCCCATGATGGACTGGAAAGCCTCTATAACATCCTGGAGGAAACCGGTGATGATTATGTTGTGGGCAAAACGGTAAAAGTCGAATCTGAGGCAGAGAGTGTCATCGGTGAGTTTGCTTCCATTAAAGAAAGAAGAAGCATCACCCCAATGGATGTTCCGCACTTTTTTTATCATATGGGTCCAACGGCCAGGATGATGAATCTGCCTATGGTTAAAGAAAATGAAATTGGTTTTCCGAATATGAAATTCGGTGAAGATAAATGGTTTTTTACTGATGTTTTCTTTAAAGTCAGAGCAGTATCAACTACTAAAAAACCTATTTATTATGTCAATAGGACTTCAGAAAATCCCTCTTCTTTAACACGTGTTACGAATGTGTTGGAAAAAAGAAAAGCGGATATTGACATAATAAAGTATATTCAATCCAAGGACATTGCCATTGAATTGAAAAAGGCGGCCCTTAACCGGATTTATGAGTACGATATTGTCAAAACGTTCGACAGCCAAACTTTCGTGAAATCCAAGAATAAAGAAGATTTTATAGAAATGTTAAGGGAAGCTGTCGAAACTGCGAAAAACTTGTCATATGACTTTAAGAATGAATTTAAGGTGCCTATTTATAAATTAGCTCTTGAATTATTCATGGGGGATCGCATTGGGGATTTCGTAAAGTTATTTGAATGGTTAAAGCGGGATTCCAATAAAAAGTATCATATTAAAGATGGTTTACCATATTATGAACTTCCATTTCTGGAAGATGAATATCGCTTTATCAGGATACCGATGCTTGCCCGTGCAATGGATTCTTTCATCATGGATAATGTCTACCACCAAAGTTTTGAGATTTATGGTGATGATATAGACAACATAGATTCTGTATTGATACGTGATCGAAAAAGAATTGACAATGAAATCAATTGCGAAGTTCAAATAGAAGGTAATAGAGGTCAGTTTACTGTTTCTTTAGATGAAATTGATAAAATGGAAATGTCATTATTTACCGTGTTCATTCGCTACAATGATTATCAATTGGTGAATATTAAAAGGATCCTTAAAAATAAGATGACGTATAATAAGAAAAATGTGGAGTTTTATACAACAGTGGCAAATAATTTGGGACTGGCAATAAAGTCTTTGGAGTAGCTGTTAAAAGTACGCCAAAAATAAGCTCTCCCTTTTATTGGGTGAGCTTATTTTTAGTTCGAAATTAGCATGGTTCAATTATCATTAATCAATAAAAAGGGAGATCGGATATGTCAAATGAAAATGTACAAACCTCAAAGAGACCTTCCTTTCTATCGCTAGTTAAAAATAAGGCTAAAGCAATTATTTTAAGAGGATATAAAATGGCTTTTTCATTGGCGGGCACAGTGTTGCCAGTGGACCAGAAGCTTGTCATTTTTGAGAGCTTTTTGGGCAAGCAGTATAGCTGTAATCCCCGGGCGATTTATGAATACTTGCAGAGTAACCATCCTGAATATAAAATGTACTGGAGCGTAGATAAAAGATATGCAGCTCTTTTCGAAGAGGCAGGCATTCCATATCTCGATCGTTTTTCATTCAGTTGGCTGCTCAAAATGACAAGGGCCCGTTATTGGGTGACGAACAGCAGGCTCCCGCTTTGGATTCCGAAGCCGAGGCACACGATCTATTTGCAAACCTGGCATGGTACTCCATTAAAGAAACTTGCAGCGGATATGAATGAAGTTCATATGCCTGGAACAACGACGGATAAATATAAAGAAAATTTCCATGCCGAATCAAGTAAATGGGATTATTTAATTTCACCGAACGCTTATTCAAGTGAAATCTTTGCCCGGGCCTTCAATGTCGATGCCTCTAAAATTCTGGAAACGGGTTATCCTCGTAATGATATACTTTACAACGGGAATAATCGTGATACAATCGACTCATTGAAACAGAAGTTGGGTATACCAATAGAGAAAAAGATCGTTTTATATGCCCCAACTTGGAGGGATGATGAGTTTTATAGCAAGGGAAAATATAAGTTTGAAATAAAACTGGATCTGGATCGAATGAAACGGGAATTGGGGAACGAGTATGTCATTTTGCTCCGTCTTCATTACTTGGTTTCTGAGAACTTGGATTTATCGGCGTTTCAAGGATTCGCCTATGATTTATCCAGTTATGAAGATATTAGTCATTTGTATCTTATTTCGGATTTATTAATAACCGATTATTCATCCGTATTCTTTGATTACGCAAATTTACAGCGTCCGATGCTTTTCTATGTATATGATATTGAAAATTACAGGGACAAGCTTCGCGGGTTTTACTTTGATTTCGAAAAGAATGCACCAGGTTTGTTAGTCAAAACATCTGATGCGGTCATTGATAGTATCAAGACGATGAAATATGAAAATACCAATGATATCAATCATTTTCACGAGCGGTTTTGTGCACTCGAGGATGGCCAGGCTTCACGCCGTGTCGTAGAAAAAGTGTTTTTAGGAAGGTCTGTGTAATTTATGAGTTCAGCTTTGACCGTTTTAAAAGAACAAATCAAACATTTTTATTTGGTAAGGCGTTTATCTGTTTATGAGATGAAAAGTGCCAACAGCAGTAACTACCTGGGAATCCTATGGGAAATCATCAATCCGATGATACAGATTGCGATTTATTGGTTTGTATTTGGATTTATCATCTTAAATCGCGGGGAAAATTTCCTTCCGTGGCTGATGGCAGGGATCGTTGTCTGGTTCTTTGTGAACCCGGCCATAACCCAAACGTCCAAATCCGTCTATTCCCGAATGAATATGGTATCCAAGATGAGCTTTCCGATGAGTGTCATTCCATCGTATGTCATCTTTGCTAAGTTGTATCAGCATCTCATGCTGCTGGGAGTCATCATCATCCTATTAGGGTTTACAGGTTACCTCCCTACAGTCTACATCTTGCAACTGCCGTATTATGTTGCAGCGACGGTCTTGCTGTTATTTTCATTAGGTTTAATCACTTCAACATTATCAACCATCATTCGTGACGTTCATAATATAATCGTGTCCTTAATGAAAGTCATGTTTTATTTAACACCAATCCTTTGGGTATTGGATGCAAAGGAACACCCTACCATAGTCAACATCATGAAGCTGAATCCACTATATTATATTGTAGAAGGGTATCGAGCTTCGTTGTTGGGGGAATCATGGTATCTGATAGCGCATTGGGAATATACCCTTTATTTCTGGGCAGTCGTTATCATCTTATTTTTGATAGGTTCCTCGCTGCATGTCAGGTTCAGAGATCGCTTTGTTGACTTTAAGTAAACTGGAAGTGAGAAAAATTGGAAAAGTCGGTAATTGTCAAAGATATAACGAAAAAATATAAATTATATAATAAAAACTCGGAAAAATTATTGGATCTCCTTTTGCCTAAAAGCTATGGGGAAGAGTACTTTGCTCTGAGGAATGTTAGTTTT
Organism: Peribacillus sp. NPDC096448; assembly: GCF_044762675.1. Classification (NCBI taxonomy): domain Bacteria; kingdom Bacillati; phylum Bacillota; class Bacilli; order Caryophanales; family Bacillaceae; genus Peribacillus; species Peribacillus sp. NPDC096448. The sequence continues at coordinate 225,628 of NZ_JBIWEU010000008.1, forward strand.
GAAGCAGAAAAGGGCGATGTAATAGGATTTGTCGGGGTCAACGGATCAGGTAAATCCACATTGTCCAATATTATTGCAGGCATTGTCCCGCCCACGGACGGAAATGTCCAAACTAACGGGAAAACGGCCTTGATTGCCGTTTCATCGGGCCTGAATAATCAGTTGACGGGCAGAGAAAACATCGAACTGAAAATGCTGATGCTCGGATTCGATAAAAATCGGATCAAAGAACTTGAGCCCGAGATCATTGAGTTTTCGGAACTTGGTAAGTTCATTGACCAACCGGTGAAATCCTACTCAAGCGGCATGAAGTCCAGGCTTGGTTTTTCCATTTCCGTGCATATCGATCCAGATATCCTGATTATTGATGAAGCCTTATCAGTCGGGGATAAAAACTTTGCTGAGAAGTGTTTAGAGAAAATGAACGAATTTAAGGCAAAGGGCAAAACGATGTTCTTTGTCAGCCATTCAATCGGTCAGATGAAGAAATTTTGCCAAAAGGCGTTATGGCTTGAATATGGAGAGTTAAAGGCATACGGTGCCATGAAGGAAGTAATGCCGCAATATGAGGCATTCTTAAAAGAATATAACGCCATGTCTAAACAAGAACAGAAAAAATACCGTGAAGAGCAAATGAAAAGGCGTAGTTCCGCACTGGTATGAAAGTGAAAGGCAGACCCGGGCTTCGGGTCTGCTTTTTTTAGTTAATCACTTCAACATAAGCTTTCTCAAACCGCTCGGCAGCTGAAAGGTGGGAGTATTCGTTTTCCATTTTATATCTTGCTTTCGCAGCTAACTTTGTTGCATATTCAGGGGCATTAAGCAGAATGGAGATGGCTTGTGCAAGTGCTTTTTCATTTTTTTCCTCTACTAACAGACCATCTTCTCCATCAATGAGAATCTCCTTTAAACCTCCGATTGCGCTTGCAATGACGGGTGAGCGGCAACTCATCGCTTCTAAAGCGGAAATGGAAGTCGCTTCTTCCACCCCGTGGGAATGAACGCTTGGGATGAGTACGATGTCCGATGCTTCATAGAGGTTATGCATTTTCTCGAACGGCACTGAACCCAGGAAAAGTACGGAATCGGATATTTTGAGCCTGGCCGCGGTTTCTTCAAGCCGGCTTCGCTGTTCTCCTGTACCTGCATAGACCAATACCGTTTCACGATGGTTTTCCAGCACCTCCGGCAGGGCAAGGAGCGGGTAGATGACACCGTTCTTTTCCGTCATTCTTCTCGGAACGAAAAGCATCTTTTTATGTAGGGGTATTTGAAAGTCCAGGCGAGTTTGCTCCCGCTTTGCCATCTCCGGTTTAAAAGCAGACACGTCAATGAAGTTCTTGATCGTATCAGCCTCTATATGTGCCAAATGATTTATATAGTCTTTGATCCTTTGATCGACCGTCACAACTTTTGCAGCGGACTGATAAGCTTTTCTTTCTAGCTCGCGAATGATCAAATCTTCTTCACTGTCCGGAAGAAGGGCGCCCCTGCTGACTGCCTCGAATGAATAATACCCATGGACGGTTTGCACCGTCGGTATCCCGGATTCGATGGAGGCAAGCGTTGCGAAAATGTCTTGAGCATTAATGACATCATAGTTCTTTTTCAAGGCATTAATAGATGAAGCCAATAATTTTTGGCGTTGACGGTCATTGAAAAGCTGGCCGCTCCCCTGTTTTACTTTATTTAATAAAAATCCTGGAGCCTGGGCGAGCATCTTCCTCTTGAAAGGTGGTAATTGAGAGAAAGATAATATGTCCACATCATGGCCCCGCGACATTAAACCCTTTTTTAACGTAGTGATATGGCTCGATAGCCCTCCTTCGTGAGGGTAGTTGAAAATCGTTGTGATTAAAATGTTCATATTGGCACTCCTTCTTCTAATGTATTACTTTGATGATCTGATCCTTTTCATCCCTTGCAGGCTGCTTACCTTAAAAAGAATGGATAATGCGAGATATAATCCGAATACCAGCAGCGAGATGATCACCAATTCCATGATGATGGGCAACGTTAGCGTAAGCGGATGGATCCAGAGAGCGATTCCGTAAATGGTGGCCCCGATGATGGTAAGCTTGCCGCTTTCCTGAAAAACATCCAAGAAAGCTGCCTTGTCCGTTCTTTCTGTCTTCAGCCATAGGTAGCCGAAAAGGTAGAGAGATTGCAGGAGCATGGAAATCCCCGATGCTAGAGCAATTCCGCCGACGCCGAGATAACGTGACAGAACCCAGCTGAGCAGCACGTTAAGCAAAACGGCAATCAGGCAGGAATACATGGCCGCTTTCGTTTTCTTCAAGGCGTAGAAGGCATTCATCAAATAATCCCTCAGTGCAAAGAACGGGAGGCAAGCTGAATAAAAGAGGAATGCCCTATAAGTCATATCAGTTGCTGAAGCATCGAAAGCCCCGCGTTGGAAAGCGAGAGTGATTAAGCTGTTTCCGCTGATCAACATGACGACCATGAACGGAATCGCTAAAAATAACAGCGATTTCAACCCTTTTAAGGTCAAATTAAGGAAAGATTGATAGCCTATAAGCGCGCGCTCGACGATTGAAGGGTACAATACGGTAATCAGCGGCGTGAGGACAATGCTCAATGGCAGCCACAGCAGGCGATTCGCATAGTTCAGGGCCGATACGCTTCCGGTTTCGAGCGAAGTCGCGATAATCCGATCGACGACACTATTCAACTGGATCGCCAAAGCGGCGATAATGATTGGATAAAAGGTGAACAGTGTTTGTGCGATCTGCCTTTTATGAGGCAGGAAAGAGACGATGGGCCGGATTCCGTATTTCTTCAATGATGGGTATTGGATAAGGAACTGGCTTGCTGCACCAAACACAAACCCCCAAGCCAATCCTTCAATGCCAAAGGGAGCAGCGAACAATACGGTGGCTGCTATAATGACCGTGTTTTGTGCAGTTGAAGTGAGTGCCGGCAGTATAAAACGCTTATTCGCATTCAGGACCCCCGTCGCCATGTATGAAAGCGTGAAAAATAGTAAACTTGGCAGCATGATCCGGGTCAGTGACTCCGTCAGGGCAAGCTCTGAATCGGAGAAACCCGGGGCTGTCAACATGACGAGCGGCTTTATGAAAATCATGCAGGCAATGGTCAGGACTCCGGCAACCAGCATAAAGAAAGAACCTAAAACACTGATGAATTCATCCGCTTTCTTTGGGTTATCCGCTTTCTTTTCCAAGTAAATAGGAATGACGCCGGCCTGAAGACCGCTGCCGAGAGCCGTAAAAAGAATGGTTGGTATGAGACTTGCCACGAAAAAAACATCCGCCATGGATGATGCCCCGAAATAGGCGGCTATAATCGATTCCCGCCCGAATCCGAGGACTTTTCCAATGGCTGCTATAATGGTGACGAGCCCGACCGATTTAATGACATTTGAAAGAGTAGGCATATTTTCAATCCTTTAAAATGATGTCCTTCTGTAAACAGAATCCCAAACAACTATAAAATATCAGCGTAAACGTTTTATCTTCGAGAATATTGTAGAAAAGTCCTGCTAATAATGCAGCCAACATCAGGCAGATGGTGAACGCAGCTAAAGTGCCTTTTCTCGATTTCAGGATTTTCCTGCAGGTGAAAAAGATGAATGCAAGAACCGCAAGGAAGCCTAGGACACCAGTTTGGACCAGAACCTGGATATATTGATTATCGGTATACATCCTTTCACCAATTTGGTATTCCTGATAGATTGGTGAGGAAAAGGAAAGTGTGGCAGAATCTCCGAAGGTTCCTAGCCCGGTGCCGATTATCGGGTGATCTTTGAAAATTTCAATTCCCTTGATTAGGACATATAATCGGCCCCATTCCGTACTTTGGTGCAGAGTCTTATCAGAGAACATTTCTGAAAAGCGATTGGAGAGGGCATGTTCGTGTTCGGAAGAGGGAGTGCTGCCGATTACCACATTTTCCATCGGAATCGATGCGGATACCTCCACTTTACTTGATGCAAATAAAACTGGGTAATAAATAAGAAGCAAGCCGAGACAAAATGCTCCTGCGGCATATTTGAGAAATGGTTTATTTCTAGTCCAAATCATAAAGACAAGCGCAGCGAACCCGAATGCAATCATCGTGCCCCGTGAATAGGTAAGCAGTAACGTTCCGGAAAGCAGGATGGCTGCCAGAAAGACGATCCATTTATATTTTTTCAGTGACTGAAATAGAAAGAAACTAAGGAATAACTGGATGCTTAAGAATAAGGCAAATACATTAGGATTGGCAGGTGCCCCATAAATCCTCATCCGGTTTGTTGGAGAAAGATTCCACATTTCCCATGCGTGGGGAAGCAGGATCGTACGTGAAAAGATTTTCTCCACTATGCCATGCAGGCAAAGTAAGATTGTGAATATTAGGATTACCTTCAAAAAGCGAAAGATATCCTTTCTTTCTAGATTTAATTCACCGATAATGTAAAGAAGCAAGAATGTAATAAGCAATGCACGGAGTTCAAATAAGATGGGGAGGATTCCCACTCCGTTAATGAGTGCAGCACCGGCACCAATTAAACAAAACAACCAAAATGGCGCAGTAAAATGATATTTCGAAAATGGCCATTCGTTCTTTTTGAGACTTTCAATAAGCAAAGAAATGAATAAGGTGAGGATGATCAGGTCACCTGTATAGGTTAAGCCGCTATTCAGTTCCGTCAATATGGGACGGGCAGGGAAATAAATGAATAGAATTAATAACAGGTTTTTTTTATTTATACCGATAAAAACGAGCATCAACGCCGTTGCCATGTAACCGGCGATAGGGTGAGGCACTGCCGATGGGACGAGCAGGCACAGAAATAGAATGGGTAACGATTGTTTTTCTATAAACTTCAATTGATTAACCACCTTTGAATCAAAAATCATGTTCTATGATGTGTATGAAAAAATTTCTTGAATAATACCCCACCCTTTAGATGTATAGTACATATGAAAGGCTGAAGTGAAAATGACAGAGAAGTTTGTTGAGATACTATCGATACCATTCATTGATAGCAATATGGATGAATTCATGAATGGAATGATCTATCCAAGATTGATGAATCAGGAAAAAACGTTTGTCGTTACGGCAAATCCGGAAATAGTTGAGTATGCAAATGAACATCAGGATTATAAAGACATCATTATATCGGCTGATTACATCACTCCGGATGGCGTTGGTATTATTATGGCCTCTAAATGGCTAAATCAACCTTTACAAGAGCGGATTACAGGATTCGACTTGATGAATGAATTATTTCGGGTCGCTGATGAAAAAGCGCTGAAGGTATATCTGCTTGGAGCGGAGGAAAACGTGATTGAAGCAGCGGCCCTGAAAGTAAAAAAATTATATCCGGGTCTCGAGTTGGTGGGATACAACCATGGTTACATTGATATCAAGGATGATACCCTGCCTAAGTCGATAGCGGAACTTGAACCTGACATCATATTGACTGCATTAGGATTCCCTAGGCAGGAGAAATGGGTTTCCAGACACTATGCGTTATTCAATAAAGGGTTATTCATGGGAGTAGGGGGAAGCTTTGATGTCCTTGCGGGAAAGGTGAACCGTGCCCCGGTTTTCTGGCAAAAAATGCGTCTTGAATGGTTGTACCGACTGATCCAGCAACCTTCACGGTGGAAACGGATGCTTGCGCTGCCAAGATTCGTTTTAAAGGTTAGGCGGTTAAGGAAAACGGTGCAGCGTTCCTGAACATAAGGAGTGGACTGGATGAGAATCTTGCACTTAAACGCTGGTAATGAAACCGGCGGCGGTATGTTTCATATTATGTCCTTACTGAACCAATTGAATAAAGAGGAGTGTTTGCTTGGTGTATTTGAAAAGGGTGAACTATACCGGCGGGCCATGTCCTCCGGGATACAAACTGAACTTTTCAAGCAACATTCCAAATATGACCTTTCAATTTTGAAACCTTTAAGGGACTTTATCCGTCTAAATAATATAGACATCATTCATACACATGGTCCGCGGGCGAATATATATGGTGCTTTTATAAAGCGCCTCATTAAATGCCCATGGCTTCTTACTGTTCACAGTTCGCCTCATCATGATTTTTTAGGGCAGGGCGTAAAAGGAAAATTGTTTACGGGCCTTCATGTAAGGTCATTTCAATATGCCGATCATATACTGGCGGTTTCCGACCGCTTTAAGCAGGACTTGATTGACCAAGGAATCCATTCGACCAAAATAACAAAGATCCTGAATGGAATTGACTTTGAAAAGGAACTGCCTTTCCCGTTTCAAAGAGAAGATTTCGGGTTCGGGAAAGATGATTTCATCATCATCATGCCTGCAAGGCTTGAACCGGTGAAAGGTCATGAATTTGCTTTTGCGGCACTAAGTGAAGTGGTATCGGAATTCCCTCATGTAAAGCTGATCCTTGCAGGGGACGGGAGCAGGAAATCCGCTCTGGAAGAGATGGTCTCGGAAAGGGGATTATCCGATCACGTATACTTTTTGGGGTATCGTGAAGATTTAGATCGAATCTACCCGTTGGGGGACATCACATTATTGACTTCCTTAAGCGAAAGTTTTCCGCTCGTTTTACTTGAAGGAGCAAGATCGGGCCTTCCGGCAATCACTAGTGACGTCGGCGGTGTACAGGAATTGATTCCCGATCGGAGCAAGGGCTGGGTAACGGATATCGGCAATGTCGAACAGCTGAAACTGGCCATCTGCAATGCTTTGGAATTGAAAAAATCCGGGGACCTGACAAAGATAGGGTTGGATTTACAAAAATTTGCAAAAAACAACTTTTCTATAGAGATTTTAGCCAAAAACGTATATAATGTTTATTTGAGGATGAAAAATTAAAATAAGCATTTATATATAGGTTTTCTTATAGATCGTAACGGGTATTAGATTTTTAGTTGAATTGAGGTGGTTTTTGATGTTAGGGGCCTTGTTGGTAGCCTTTTTATTATCCATTTTTTTGACTCCTTTTGTCGCAAAGCTGGCCTTTAAATTAGGAGCTACCGATAAACCGAATGAGCGAAAAGTGCATAGTAAAATTATGCCGCGCATGGGCGGTTTAGCTATATTTTTGAGTTTTTTCATTACCTTCTTGCTTTTCATGGATGATTTTGGTAGTTTTGGGGAGCAGCTGCCCCTTCTGGTGGGAGCCCTTGTCATCATATTGATCGGGATGGCTGATGATATTTTTGAATTAAGGGCTGCACCCAAATTCCTGGGTCAGGTTTTGGCGGCCCTCATTATCGTATTATGGGGCGGTCTTGAAGTGGAATTCATTAATTTGCCGTTCTTTACCGATACACTTGAATTTGGTGTTTTAAGTATACCGATCACCATTTTGTGGATTGTCAGCATCATTAATGCAATCAACCTGATAGATGGACTGGATGGTCTTGCAGGCGGTGTTTCAACGATCGCATTAGTGACAATTGCAACTATGGCCCTTATTAAAGGGGACCTATTTGTTGCCATGGTCGCATTGATCGTGATTGGAAGCACCCTTGGCTTCTTGAAATATAACTTTCATCCGGCAAAGATTTTCATGGGAGATACAGGCGCATTATTCTTAGGTTACATCATTGCCGTTCTGTCCCTGCAAGGGTTTAAAAACGTTACGATGATTTCATTGATCGTACCGATCATCATTTTGGGTGTTCCCATTTCGGATACATTTTTCGCGATTATCCGCAGGGTCGTCAATAAACAGCCGATTTCGGCTGCTGATAAATCCCATTTACATCACTGTTTGATAAACTTGGGATTCACTCATAAGCAAACTGTCTTGCTCATTTACGCTTTAGCTGCTTGCTTTGGCTTAGCGGCAATAATCTTTCAATTTGCAACGGTGTGGGGGGCTTTGTTTCTTGTAACGGGACTTCTCCTGATCATAGAGATTTTTGTGGAGAAAATTGGTTTGGTCAATTCAAACTACCAGCCGTTGCTCAAGATGCTCAACTTTAAAAACAAGCCATGATCATTTTGGAATAGATTACTAGATTCGCTAGTTTTATTGGAAGCCACCAATCGTTTGAAGTAACGGTTGGTGGCTTTTTTGCTGCTAACTACTAAAAGGGGCTAGATCATATTAGAGCCATTCTTGCAGCAGCATGTGACTTCATATAAGAAATGGTAAGGAATGCATCAAAAAACCCCCACTCATGACGAGTGGGGGTTTCACTTTATTCTTGTATTTGTGATTGAACTGCTTCAGTTTGATTGCCTTCAGCTGGTCCCAGGTTCAAGTGGGATTGAAGCAACAGCTTAGTATTCGCTAATGATGTTTCGTTCAGCTGATAATAATAGGTTCCATTAATGGTAGAATCCTGACCTTCAAGTTTGATGGTTTCAAGATTGATGCCTTTATCGGTAGTCACATATTTTATGAAACCTCTCATTTGCGAGAATTGAAGGTTCGTTGTCATATTGTCGCCGACAGCTTCCATTACGTCTGTATATTTCGTTAGTGATCCAGCAGAGGTTGCTTTGGCGATGATGGCTTTCAGGACTTCCTGCTGACGCTCACCACGTTGGATATCACTGTCCTTTTTACGTGTCCGTGCAAACGCTAATGCTTCTTCACCATCAACGGTCTGTAATCCTTCTTCAAGATGGATGGCATTCTTTTTGTCATGTGAATCGATTTCATACATTTCATAAGGGACGTCGACTTCGATGCCATCCAATGAATCTACGACATCGATGAAAGCGTTGAAGTTCATGCGAACATAATAATCGACAGGGACATCGAGTAACTCCTCTACGGTGTCCATCGTCGCTTTCGGTCCGCCGGCTGCATGGGCCGCGTTGATTTTCGTGGTTACGCCCTTGGCTGGCACGTACACATATGAATCACGCGGAATGCTTAATAGTTTTATAGACTTTTGATCTTTATTGAATGTGGCCAGCATTAAAGCATCCGAGCGGGAATTTCCTTTTAAGTCACGGTCCTTGCTATCATCGATCCCTATGAAGAGGATCGAGAAATTATCTTCGAGCGGGTCGATCGCTGCACTTCGCTTTGCTGATGCTTCCACAGGGTCATAGGAATCATTGAATACATTCTGGGCTTTCATATACAGGGTTGCAGCATACGTAGAGGCTCCCAGACCAAGTACCAGCAGGGGAACAAGCAATAACCAAAGCCTCTTTCGCCTTTTTTTCTTTGTTTTTTTAATTTTATAAACACGCCTAGTAGTAGACATCTTTTTCTTCTCCTTTTAAATAACGAACATCAGACATATATCGCTATTTTTCGAATCCTGCAGTTTATATTTCGTCATATATTACACCTAATTTTACAATGATTTAATAATTTCGTAAAATAAATATTTCTTTTCAATTATATTACAGCATAAAAATGGAAAAATATGCAGGAGTATATCAGGAGAATGCCTCTTCCAAATAAAGCATTTCTTCTTCGGTGATATGGCCTTGACCATTTGTCAGCTCTGTAATCCAAGCGTTATATGTCTCTTTTTGTGTTTCCTCAACATATACAAGGATATTGACCTGATCAAGGTATTGGATTTCCTTTATTTGATAAATGGAAGATCGCAATTCGTTTTCCAATTTTCCAAGCCAGGTATAGTCGACGGTTGTCGAAATGACCCGCATTAGTTTCCTAATGACCACACCAGTGGTATTTATCCCTTCTGAAGTCGCTTTGCTGTAAGCGCGAATGAGACCTCCAGCACCAAGTTTGATGCCGCCAAAATACCGAGTGACCACAACAGCGGTGTCTTTCAGTTCTTTTTTCTTAAGCACTTCCAGGATAGGGACGCCTGCCGTTCCGCTTGGTTCCCCATCGTCGAGGGCCTTTTGAATTTGATTTTGTTCCCCGATCATATAAGCTGAACAATTATGTGTAGCATCTTTGTGCTTTTTCTTGATTTCCTGGATAAAGGCCTGTGCGGCATCTTCGGTTTCGACCCGGGCGATATGGGAAATAAAACGGGATTTTTCAATGACGATTTCATGTTCGCCGCGACCTGCCACCGTTAAATATTGAGTGAGCATTTCTATTCCACCTTCGTGCTTCCTATTAGTTGATTTATTATAAGGCTTTGCGGAAAAAGTGGCAATGATGATTCATTTACATACCGCATGTGTAAAGAAACTTTAATATAAGATAAAGCTGTACGTGTTATAATTAATTTCATTGCCTGTTATTGTTATTAGCTGGCCATATATATGCTTAAAAGAATAACATTGTAGGAAAAAAATGAGTTCTGTGCCATTATCCTGGCTTTACCTTAACGTGTCCTCTCATTTCAAGGATTTTGCCATTTAATAAATGCATCTGTTTCATATGATAATCAATGGAGCGGAATATCCCATTTGATTGAAAAGGATATTTTGTATCAGGATAATAGATATGGCTTTCTGCCTTTAATAGGCAGACTTAATGCCTGGATTATGAGATGTATAGTAAATATGTACATTTTATGGAAATCACAAAAGGAAATTAACGTATTTTTAATCTTTTTTTGGTACAATATGTTCATGAAGGTGACTTCATACAAAAGTTTCCTGAAATTTAACCATTCATGAAAAAGGGAAAGAACTTTTTTCCATATACATAGTCTTTAAGACAATAAATTGTTCAAGTCTTTTGATTTAAGTGGAGGGGTCTTAATGTCCATAAAAAAGGTTGATGCTAAAGCATTGGACAAGATCTTAGAAACAATGGTGAGCACTGTTAGTGAAAGTAAGGATGAAGTCTTTGATATCGGCGAACAATGCCGAAAGGATTTCGAGTCATTATCAAAAGAGCTTGATGATGTGAAAATCAGGGTTGCCATTGTGATAACCGACAGCGATGCACTGGATTCAAAAGCCAGGTTTGCTCGAAAAAGGCTTTCAGAAGTCAGTATGCACTTCAACCATTTTTCTGAAGAACAGGTGCGCGATGCATATGAAAGGGCACATAAGCTGCAAGTAGATTTACAAATTAACCGGCAATTGGAAAAAGAGCTCCGTAATCGCCGGGATGAGCTTGAGTTAAGGTTAAGGGGTTTGCAGCAGACGATCGATAAAGCGGTGCATCTCGTCTCGCAAATATCGGTAGTGCAGAATTATTTGACACAGGATCTTAAATTTGTGGGGGAAGCCCTTCAAGAAGCGAAACGCAAACAGGACTTCGGCCTGAAAATAATTGAAGCCCAGGAGCAGGAACGTAAAAAGCTCTCACGTGAAATTCATGATGGTCCGGCGCAAATGCTGGCAAACGTCATGATGCGCTCAGACCTGATAGAACGGGTGCAACGGGAGAGAGGGCCTGATGAAGCGTTAGTGGAAATCCGCAGTTTAAAGGTCATGGTAAGGAATGCTTTATATGAAGTGCGAAGAATCATCTATGACCTTCGTCCTATGGCGCTTGATGATTTAGGGCTTGTTCCTACCCTCAGAAAGTACCTGCAAACGACCGAAGACTATAATAATGGCGTGAATCTGAATTTCGTCAACCTTGGGCAGGTCAAAAGGCTCCCTTCCGATATGGAGGTCGCTTTATTCAGGCTGGTTCAAGAGGCTGTACAAAATTCATTGAAGCATGCGGACCCAAAACAGATTCAAGTAAAACTGTCCATTTCCAAGGAGATGGTGACCGTCGTCGTCAAAGATGATGGAAAGGGGTTTGACTCTTCGATTCAAAAAGAAGGTTCATTTGGCTTGGTGGGAATGAGAGAAAGAGTCGAGCTGCTGGAAGGTGAAATGACGATCGATTCACAACCGGGGGCGGGCACTTTGGTATTTATCCAAATTCCCTACCATTTATAAATTATAGAGAATAGACATATTAAATAGAAACTAGGAGGAAGAAGCCGTTGAAGACTAGTATCATCATAATCGATGACCATCAGCTTTTCCGTGAAGGCGTAAAGCGCATATTAGATTTTGAATCATCCTTTGATGTTGTTGCCGAGGGTGATGACGGAAGCGAAGCTATGGATCTCGTTGAAACACATAAACCTGATGTTGTTATCATGGATATCAACATGCCGAACATGAATGGGGTCGAAGCAACAAAAATGCTCGTGAGCCGTTACCCTGAAACAAAGGTCATCATCCTTTCCATTCATGATGATGAAAACTACGTGCAGCACGCATTGAAAACAGGAGCACAAGGTTATCTGTTGAAAGAAATGGACGCAGACGCATTGATTGATGCTGTTCGTGTAGTCGCTGAAGGCGGCTCATACCTTCATCCGAAGGTCACCCATAACTTAGTTAAAGAATATCGCCGCTTAGCAGCTGAAGAGGGTACTGATCGTGATTCCGTACATACGATAGAAATCAGGAGGCCGCTTCACCTATTGACTCGACGCGAGTGTGAAGTGCTTCAGCTTTTAGCAGACGGGAAAAGCAACCGGGCCATCGGCGAAACCCTATATATCAGTGAAAAAACAGTCAAGAACCATGTGAGTAACATTCTTCAGAAGATGAATGTGAATGACCGTACACAAGCGGTTGTCCTAGCTATTAAAAACGGCTGGGTAGAAGTGAAGTAATTAAAGCGTTCGATAAGTCCGGCTCTTCAGATTTCGCAATGCGTGCTGAAGGGCTGGATTTTTTTATTGGATGGATGATAATATTCAAATTTTTGGAAATACAGAAAGCTATTTAATGCAAATAAAGGCATTTTCAGATAGAATGTTGAATATGATACGAAGTAAATTTTTATAAGGATGGTACTATTATGAAAACCGCAGTCGTAACAGATAGCACTGCATATATACCAAAGGAAATGCGTGATCGTTTACATATACATATGATGCCGCTTAATGTCATTTTTTCCAATGAAGCTTACCGGGAGGAAGTTGATATTACTGCGGATGAGTTTTATGAGGAAGTAAAGAGGCAGGAGAAATTGCCGACCACTTCACAGCCTCCAATCGGAAAGTTTGTCGAGAAGTTCGAGGAACTGCAAAAAGAATATGATGATGTAATTTCCATTCATTTATCGAGCGGCATCAGCGGAACCTATCAAGGAGCGGTATCTGCAGGTGAAATGGTCGAGGGAATTAGGGTTCATGCCTTTGATTCGGAAATCAGCTGCATGGTGCAGGGGTTTTACGTGATCGAGGCTGCAAAGCTGGCACTTGATGGTAAAGGTCCAGAAGAAATCATGGCCAGGCTTGAAGAAATGAAACCATCGGTCAGGGCATACTTCATGGCAGATGACCTATCCCATCTCCAGCGCGGCGGCCGCTTAAGCAGTGCCCAAGCTTTGATTGGCAGTCTGCTTCAAGTGAAGCCGGTCCTCCATTTTGTTGATAAAGTCATCGTCCCATTCGAAAAAATCCGTACAAGAAAAAAGGCGCTGAAACGGATTGCCGATTTACTTGGAGAAGACGCGGCGAGCGGCGAGAAATATAAAGCCGTCATCATTCATGCTAAACGGGAAAGTGAAGCTAAAGACTGGAAAGCAGAACTTGAAGCCCGGTTCCCAAATGTCGAGTTCGACATCAGCTACTTCGGTCCAGTAATCGGAACGCATCTGGGCGAAGGCTCGATGGGGATGGGCTGGTATAAGATTTAAGCTGTGACGCCTTTACTAAGTGAAAGGCGTTTTTTTATGGAGCAAAAAGGAATCCGGGAGTTAAAAGCGAATGATAAGGGGGAGTGTAATTTATCAAGATATGGAGGTTTCAGTTTGAAAAAAATGAGCATTTCCCCGCCTTATTCCCCGGAACTTCAGAACCATCTCATCGGAAAACATCTTTTGGCCTTCGAAATCCCCTTCTCCCAAGAACTCCTCGCAGAGCATATCAAGAATGGGTATGTCTCGGAAACTTGCGGCGTGCAATCCGGGAACGGCGGTTATCACTGTGTACGCTGCGGTAACAAAGATCAAACCTTGTTTTATACTTTCCCTTGCAAGATTTGCAATCAAGATTGCACTTACTGCCGCTCATGCATCATGATGGGACGGGTCAGTGAATGTGCAAAGCTTTATAGGTGGACAGGTCCGGGCATTCAATTTAAGATTCCTGACAATGTACTGAGGTGGGCGGGCACTTTATCGGCAGGTCAAAAAAATGCCTCCGACTGTGTCGTTGAAGCCATAAATGGAAAAGATGAATTCCTGGTATGGGCTGTATGCGGGGCAGGGAAGACGGAGATATTATTTCCGGCGATTGAGGCAGCCTTGCATGCCGGGAAACGGATTTGTTTGGCAACACCGCGAACCGATGTCGTTCTCGAACTTTCCCCAAGGTTAAAAAAAGCTTTTCCTGGCATTGGAGTCACGACCCTCCATGCCGGGAGTGAAGATCGCCATGGTTTTTCGCCACTGACCGTTTCCACGACCCATCAGCTTTTCCGTTTTATTGAAGCTTTCGATGTCATCATCGTTGATGAAGTCGATGCGTTTCCCTACTCAATTGATGATTCGCTGCATTATGCGGTTAATAAATCGAAAAAGGTATCCGCGGTAACCATCTACTTGACCGCCACACCTTCGAAAAGGATGCAGCGGCTATACCGAAGCGGCAAATTGAAAGCCGTCATAATCCCGGCCCGTTATCATCGTAAGCCAATCCCCGTCCCTGAAATGAAGTGGAGCGGCAATTGGCAAAAACTATTTCTTCAAAAAAAGATTCCCCCAAAAATCAACGGATGGATAAGTGAACGCCTTAACCGGAATATTCCCTTCCTATTGTTTTTTCCAAGCATTAGAGTGATGGAGCAGGTCCTTCCGCTGTTTCAAGGGCTGTCCCCTGAATTATCGATTGTCCACTCCCGGCACCCTGATCGAAAGGAAAAAGTAATGGCACTAAGGAATGGAATTGTTCCAGGATTACTGACCACGACCATCCTGGAGCGGGGCGTGACAATTGAGCGGTTGGAAGTAGCCGTGATCGGTGCTGAACATGAAGTGTTTTCCGAAAGTGCGCTCGTTCAAATTGCCGGCAGGGTAGGAAGAAGCTTTGCTTATCCTGCCGGTACAATCACCTTTTTTCATTATGGTAAAAGTAAAGCGATGGTCGAGGCGGTTCAGCATATACAAATGATGAATAAAGATGCCATGAAAAGGGGGCTGCTGGATGAATAGATGTCTTGTTTGTGATGAAGGAATGGAGCAAGCCTTGACATGGAGGAGCCTCCTAAAGCAGGCAGAGGCAAGGGCAATTTGTGAAGGATGTGAGGGGAAACTCAATAGGATAACCGGAGAAACATGTTCAATGTGCTCAAGGGAGCTGGGAGGGGATCATATGAACGGTGACCTCTGTCTCGATTGTTCAAGATGGGAAAGGAATAGGGAATGGGGAGGCTATTTGTCGAAGAACATATCGCTATTTCATTATAATGAATACTTAAAAGACATGATTGCTAAATATAAGTACCGGGGTGATTATGCGTTAGCTGAGGTTTTCGTCCCCTTTTTGAAAGAAAGGTTAAAGGACATGGAATTTGACCTGGTAACGGCCATCCCGCTTAGTGATGAACGGCTTAAGGAGCGGGGATTCAATCAGGGACAGGCTTTGGCAGATCTAGCTGGGCTTCATCCGGTTGAGACCTTGACAAGAATCCATACGGAAAAACAATCAAAAAAATCTCGTCAAGAGAGAATGTCATTACCGCAGGTTTTTCAGGTCATGCAATCTGATTTGCTGGAGCAAAAATCTATTTTGATCATCGATGACATATACACAACAGGCACAACTCTCAGGCATGCAGCCAAAGCATTGATGACGGCTGGGGCAAAAGAAGTATCATCCATCACCCTGGCTAGGTGAAAAAGCTTATTTTAATAAACATCCTAAAGTATCGCCGGGATTATTCGATATATACAGTACTGAAGAATAATCGCCGTGATGGTGAAGGAGGGGCCTCGATGGATGTATTCAACTGTCCAAACTGTAATTCGTTATTCGTCATGACGAAATTCCGTGATGTATGCGATGCCTGTTATAAAGAAGAAGAAGCCCAATATGATAAAGTTTATGCATATATTCGCAAGAAAACAAATAGAACGGCGTCCATGATGCAGGTGGTTAAGGAAACCGGCGTTAAAGAAACGTTAATTATTAAATTTGTGAGAACCGGAAAGCTGAGAATTTCACAGTTTCCCAACCTCGGAATTCCATGTGAAAAGTGCGGCGCTAACATCAAGAGCGGAAGGTTATGCGACAAATGCGGCGATTCACTGCGTACGGATTTACAGGCATTTGAAATTGAAGAAAAGCGCCTCAGTGAAATTCAAGGACATGATAAAAAAAGTACGTACTACATGAAGGATGATCAAAAAGGGTAATTCATTCATGGAAACATGATGCAGTATTTGTTAAAATATTCGATATTGAGAACAATATTCGACAATGGGTGTCGAAGGAAAGATTACAGCAAACAATTAAAGAAATCCGTTCCTTGTCGATAATAAAGATAGGGAGAATAACACAGTCCAGAGCCATTTTCATGTGTTAATGAATCGAAACATAATGGGATTTATAAAATCGAACGAAGGAGAGGATCTGGAATATGAAAATCAATAACGTCGGTATGACAGGTGTTAACCCTTATAATCTTCAAGCCAATAAAACGGGGAATATCAAAGAATCCAAGGTCAAATCCTCGGATAAAGTTGAAATTTCCTCAGCGGCAAAAGAAATGCAGCAATCATCTCCGATTCTTGCTGCAAGACAAGCAAAAGTGGATGAACTGAAAATCCAAATTGAAAAAGGAAATTATAAATTGAATGCACAAGCAACGGCTAAGGGTCTTATCGATTTTTACCGGAAATGAATTTTCAATGAAAAAGCTAGAATGAAGCGGACGGAGCCATTTTCCGTCCTTCATTTATGAGCGGAGGAGGCAGCGAAATGTCTGCACGGAACATCATCGGATCGCTTGAAAAATTGATCAAGCTTCATAAAAGCTTCAATCAATTGGCGATAAGAAAAACGGCCATTTTGAAAGCAAATGATACCGAGGCGATTACTGCCCTGCTGATTTCGGAACAAAAGCATATTAAAGCGATCGGCCAGACGGATAAGGAACGAGAAAGGGCAGTCGAGGAATTTCTTGCAGCCAATGGAACGGCTGGACAGCATGCCCCCATCCATACCGTGACGGAACTGACAGGACCAGAAGAAACGGAAGTCCTTGAAATGCTAAAAGCGGAATTGATTGATGAAGTGGCAAAGCTGAAGGAGCGGAACGGTTTAAATCAGCAATTGATCTATCAGTCCCTTCAATTCATCAATATCTCTTTGGATATTCTGAGACCTCTGCACCAGAACCTGAATTATGGGGATTCAGTTGGGAAAACGGCGAAAATCGGCATGGGAATGTTTGATTCCAAAGCATAAGAAGCAGAAAAAAGATGGAGGTGCGTGCAAATGATTTCAACCTTTATGGGTCTTGAGACCGCCAAACGCGGATTATCCACCTCTCAAGGGGCCTTGTATACAACAGGAAATAACGTGGCCAATGCCAATACATTAGGATATTCAAGGCAGCGGGTCAACTTGGTCCAGACGTCGGGCTTTCCTACTGTCGGTTTGAACAGCCCGCGCGTTGCCGGCCAAATCGGGACAGGGGTGGCAGCTGAAACGGTTCAGCGGATCCGTGACAGTTTCCTGGACGCACAATACAGGACGCAAAGCAATAAAATCGGTTATTACGGGGCCATGAGCGAATCCCTGACGAAAATGGAAGGTGTCATGAACGAACCGACCGACAGCGGATTGGCCGCCACGATGGAGAAGTTCTGGAATTCGCTGCAGGGGCTGACGGCGAATACGGAAAACTCCGGAGCGCGTGAAGTCGTTGCCTCGACGGGCGTTATGGTCGCGGATACCCTAAACTACTACTACAACTCGCTGACGAATGTTCAAACGGATATCGGCAATCAGATAAACGTCAAAGCGAACGAAATCAATACGCTCATCAGCAGTATTGATCAGCTTAACCAACAGATCAGCAAAGTGGAGCCGCATGGATATATCCCCAATGACCTTTATGATAAACGTGATGTGCTCGTAGACAATCTCTCACAGCTTGTCAGCATTAAAGTGAATAACGTCATTCCGACGGATTACGGCAGAGCCAGTGATGTGGCCACAGGGCTATACAACATCGAATTGATGCAAGAAGACGGTTCGTCTTTTGTGCCGCCCATCAATCTAGTCAGTGTTAACCAAACCGGGATGGTGGGAACTTCGAAAGTTGAAGTTAGCCATGATAAAACGACAGGTATGGTGGACGGATTGAAGTTTGGTTCGAAAACATTGACCGATTACAAATTCTCGGGAGAGCTATCCGGTTTGATCAAAAGCTTCGGCTATAAGAAGGCTGATGGGACGATCGGCGGCGCTTATCCTGATATGCTGAAAAAGCTCGATAATATGACGACGGCTTTCGTGAATGAGTTCAATGCCATCCATAAACAAGGTTATGCCTTAGGTGATGACAACACTTCAACTTTGAATTTCTTTGAACTTGAACCAGGTAAGAGTGCCGCCCAAAGCATCAGGGTGAATGGTGAAATCGTGAAGGATCCCACAAAAATTGCCGCCGGTGGAAAAAGCGGAGGGGCATCCGGTGATAATGAAAATGCCAAACTCCTGGCTGACCTTAAAAAGAAGGCGTTCAGTGAGTACTCGACTAAAGACCAAAATTCTGACGAATTGACGGGAAGCTTCGACACCTATTATTCCGGTATCATCGGAAAGCTTGGGGTGGATTCCCAAAGCGCCCAAAAGAACCTTTCCAACTCTGTCGTCCTTGCTGCCTCCGTCAATCAAAATAGGGAGTCTGTCAGTTCCGTATCCCTTGATGAAGAAATGACGGACATGATCAAATTCCAGCAGGCATACAACGCATCTGCAAGAATGATGACGATGATGGATGAAATGCTCGATAAAATCATAAACGGAATGGGTACAGCAGGCCGTTAATAGGAGGGGACGAATATGCGGGTAACGCAATCGATGCTAACCAATAATATGTTGAGCAATTTAAGCAGCAGTTATGAAAAGATGTCCAAGCTGCAAGAGCAGGTTTCCTCTCAAAAGAAGTTCTCCAAGCCATCCGATAACCCTGTTGCGGCCATGATGGGAATGGGGTACCGGACAAATCTCAATCAAATAGGGCAGTATCAAAGTAACATTGCCGAGGCGACCAACTGGATCGACAGCACGGATGATGCCATTACGGAAGCGGTTTCCGCCATGCAGCGGATTCGTGAATTAACCGTTCAAGGCAGCAATGGTACGTATGAAGGGGAACAACTGAAAACCATTACAGAAGAAATTAAACAATTAAAAGAGCATCTCATAACTCTTGGCGACACACAGATCGGCGGGAAGTATATTTTCAACGGCCAGGATACGAATGTGAGACCATCTTCCGTTAAAGATGGCAATGGAAATACGGTGTATGGCACAGGGGACATAAAACTTGAAGTGTTTTCCGGGATTTCCCTTAAAATAAATACGGACGGTTCCAAGATTTTTGGTGATGCACTCGCTGCCGGCGGAAGCATCGACCAGACAATCGCGGCACTCGAAAACGGCGGGGACGTAAGCGGCACATTGGAAGGACTTGACGCAACGATAAACACCTTCTTAGGCATGCAGGCACAGGTTGGCGCAAGGCAGAATCGGATTGAGCTGATGACGGACCGCCTCAAGCAGCAGGAGGTTTTTGCCACTGAAATCCTTTCGAAAAATGAGGATGTCGATATCGAAAAGGCGATCATGGATTTGACGACCCAGGAAAGTGTCCATAGTGCGGCATTAAGTATCGGCGCAAAAATCATGCAGCCGAGTTTATTGGATTTTCTTCGTTAAGCTATTCTTAAATGGATAGCTTTTTTCTATAAGGAGTGATGATGATGCAGATTCCACAAATCAGATTGCAATCCACCCCAATGAAGATTGGATTGAATATAGAGCAGCCTGTACAGCAAATCGAACAGAAGGCGGCGGTCCAATCCATTAATCAGCCGCAAGCGACCCTGGAGATTCAAACCACCCCAGGCAAGCTGACAATCGATCAGTCACAAGCAAGGGAAGACATGGATTTGAAAAGCCTATCAAGAAGAGTCGATGAATTTGCGCAGCAGGGATATCAAGATTGGCTGGCGGGTATGGCGAGACGTGCCCAGCAGGGGACGGAGCTGAGGCATATTGAAAAAGGCGGTAATCCACTGGCAGATCAGGCCAGGCAAAACAGCAAAGGACCTGAGAAGCAGTTCAATCTCGGCTGGATCCCCTCTCCATTCAGCGTAAAGCTTGACTACCAGCCAGCGGAAGTGAAGATTGAAGCAACCGCCCAAAAACCGATCATTGATGCTCAAATCAATAGGGTGAACCATACATACACACCAGGCAGTGTGGATGTCGAAATTCTACAAAAAAATGCGCTGGAAATAGACTTCATCAATCTATTTCCGGATGAATAAGGTAGTGAAAACATAGATGATTCTACAAACAAAATTTCATGGCGAACTCGAATTGGCAGAGAAAGAGATTTATGTATTTGAAAGCGGGATACCAGGATTTTTAGAAGAAAAAAAGTTTTGCTTGCTAGCTTTGGATGACACGCCCTTTTTCGTCCTGCAATCGACAGAAACAAAAGAGCTTGCCTTCATTGTGACAGATCCTTTTGAAGCGTTTCATGATTACGAAGTGAAGCTTACTGATGAGGTATTATCTTCTTTACAAATAGAAACGGAACTGGAAGTCATTACTTTCGTCATCTTAACGATCCAGGACCCTTTCAATGAAACGACGGCGAATCTCCAGGCCCCAATCATCATGAATGGCCCAAAAAAAGTCGGAAAGCAATTCATCATGAATGCTAGTGAATACCGTACAAAGCACAGACTGTTTGAACCTCCAGCAGAACAGGGGGGCGAATGATGCTCGTATTGACCAGAAAACCGAATGAAGCGATCATGATTGGCGATGATATCGAAATTACGATCCTGTCCATTGAAGGGGAACAGATCAAACTCGGAATCAATGCCCCGAAAAACGTCGATATCCATAGGAAGGAAATCTACCTTTCCATCCAGCAGGAAAATAGAAAAGCCTCCAAAACAGAAACCAATTTTCTGGAAGGCATAAATGAGTATTTCAAGAAAAAATCGTAAAATACGCTAAATATGTTTCTAAGCAGGTCGATATTAAGTATACAACGATGAGCAGTGAAATAGGCGGCCGACTTATTCACTGCTTATTGTAAACAACCACATGGATGTGGGGACTTAAGACTCAAGGAGGAAACATAAATGATCATCAATCACAATATCTCAGCTCTAAACACGCACCGTCAATTATCAAGTGCGACGAATGCACAATCCAAATCAATGGAGAAACTAGCTTCAGGCATGCGCATCAACCGTGCAGGCGACGACGCTGCCGGTCTTGCAATCTCTGAAAAAATGCGTGGGCAAATCCGCGGATTGGACCAAGCTTCCCGTAACTCACAAGATGCTATCTCTTTAATCCAAACTGCTGAAGGTGCATTGAACGAAACGACTGACATCCTTCAACGTATGCGTGAACTTGCTACACAAGCATCAACGGATACTAATACAACTAGTGACCGTGGAGAAATCCAAAAGGAAATGGATTCATTAACATCTGAAATCAACCGTATTGGTAATACTACTGAATTCAATACTCAGAAACTATTGAATGGTTCTAAGGATTCAGCCACTGCAGCTCAAGCAGCAGTACCAGCTGCTCCTGCTGTTAAAGGTAGCGTTACAGCAACAGGTACATTAAGTACAACTGCAGGCGACACAGTAGTAGTAGATGGAAAAACTTTTACAGTTGCCGCGGCTAATGATGCCGCAGCTGGAAAGTTCACGGATCTTGATGGATTAATTGCTGCCATTGGAGCAGATGCTGAATTAAGCGCTAAGTACACTGCAACTAATGATGGCGGACAACTTAAACTAGAACAAAAGCCTGGAACTGAATCTGCAACTGCAGCAACTATCGCTGGAACTGGCGGTCTATCTGTTGACGGAACTAAAACAGTAGCTGGCTCTGCAGCGGTAGAAGCTAAAGATGCTGTTGAAGCTGGAGCAGGTCTTCAATTCCAAATCGGTGCAAACGAAAACCAAAGCCTGACACTTGAAATCGGTGATATGCGTGCAAGTGCTCTTGGGTTGACTGGTACTGGTACAGGCTTCACAGCTGGTACAAATGTAAGCAATGGTACAGATTCTAAAGGTGTTGAATCCGGCCTGGATGTTTCTAATGCTAAAAACGCATCAGCAGCTATCACAAAAATCCAAACAGCGATTGATACAGTATCAGCTGAACGTTCTAAACTAGGCGCTAACCAAAACCGTTTAGAGCATACTATCAACAACTTAGGTACTTCTTCTGAAAACCTGACAGCTGCTGAATCACGTGTCCGTGATACAGATATGGCTAAGACTATGATGGAGCAAACTAAGAACTCAATCTTGGCGCAAGCATCTCAAGCGATGCTAGCTCAAGCGAACCAGCAACCGCAGGGCGTTCTTCAGTTACTTCGTTAATTGAATAGCTAGCCTAACAAGAAAGGGTCTGACACTTTGTGTTAGGCTCTTTTATTTGTACTGATTGAAGTGTGTAAGGGACACTACGATGCAGAGACAAGAGATTACTGACCCTTAAAAAATAAGGGACCGTTCATTTGTTTATCTGTCACCAACGAATCTTATGGCTACAATCCTAATGATATTATCTCATTGAGTATGACGGTACTACAAAATACATAGCTGAAGATGACAGTAATGTGTATGGTAAAATGACTGGTGAATCCAGCTATCGATCACTAGCCGGATGGGATATATCAACTCCTAGTATGTTCGCAGATTCATTTGAATAAAAATGGAAGTCCTATGATTGAAATCATCAGTCATAACTTTTTCCAAAATATCACCTCAGTTTTAATCCTTCTATTTTAAAAAAAGACTTAGGTAAAAGGAGCAATCTACCGATTAAAACAAAGTTGACTGGAACGGAAGGTGCGAGACTCCTGCGGGAATACGCGTCCAAGGGAGACCCCGCAGGCGCAAAAGCGCCGAGGAGGCTCCCGGGACCGCCCGCGGAAAGCGAGTGCCTGGAGTGGAAGTGAACGGTCACAGTATAAACTCTAAAAAAACGTGTGGTCAATTGGGGTTCCATCTTAGATTTCTGGAGATCTGATTGGAACGCAAGGTACGAGACTCCTGCGGGAGATATGTGTCTAAGGGAGACTCCGCATGGCGCAATGGTGCCGAGGAGGCTCCCGGGATCGCCCACGGAAAGTGAGCGCCCTACGTTCCAATCAACGGTCAACTATTAAAAATCCGAAAAAAACTGTACTGTAGACTCCAGATATTTTTCTGGAGTTTTTTTGTTAGAATCTCTTTTATAGCAATGGATCTTTAATGAATGTCTGCAGGTGCAACCAAAATCTAAGAGTAACTAAATATAAAACCTTAATTACCGATATAAAAAGTAAAGACGTATTGGGGGCTATTTAGATGCTGGAGAGTTTGTCCACGAATATTCTTTCCTCACAACTTAGAACAGCAATCTCGGAAGGAATCAGTTCATATTATCAGCGGGAAATGAATACGCTTGCCTATTCGGAGCAAAGTGTGGAATCTACTGATGTACCTTCAAAAGAAAAGGTGCAGGAAATAGTGGATAGTTTGAACACCTTCCTGAATCCGACACATACGGCGGTTCGTTTTGAATATCACGAGAAGTTGAATGAGTATTACGTCAAGGTAGTGGATGATGTAACAGATGAGACGATCAGGGAAATTCCCCCGAAGAAGTTATTGGACTTCTATGCGGCAATGACGGAGTTTGTCGGCATAATGGTGGATGAAAAAATATAAGCGGGTGATCAATTTTGGTACGAATCAGCGGTTTAGCAAGCGGGATGGACATTGATGAATTAGTTAAGAGCATGATGCAGGCGGAACGGGTGCCATTGGATAAACTGACACAGAAAAAGCAGTATTCCGAGTGGCAGCGGGATGATTACCGTTCGATAAATACAGCTTTATCAGAATTGGATACACTCATTCGTGATGGAGTTGGAAAGCAGTCTTCCTTCATTAAAAAGAAGGTGACGGTATCGAATCCAGATGCTGTATCAGTGAGAAATGTGAATTCGACCAGTGATTTTTCCGGGAATATAAAAGTGAATGGACTTGCCAAAGCAGCAACCATGACAAGTACGGAAAAATCAGCTGTTACCGATCCAAAAAAGAAACTATCGGAATTGGGAATCACGACACCTCAAGATATTACGATATTGGCCATCAATAAGGATGGCGGTTTTGATACGGAAGTAAAAGATGGAGCAACAGTGGAAAAACCGTACACACTTACCCTAAATGCGGACGATACGTTAGAGAGTGTCATAAATAAAATTAATGCTAACTCGGGAGTGACTCTATTTTTCGATGAAACGTCCCAGAAATTTTCCATTACTGCTAAAAACACAGGTGATGTAAAAGATCGGCCTGAAATTGAATTAGGGGGTACCGGAGATTTCTTCAATATGCTAAAAATGAGCAGTAACAATGAAGGGACTGGCGGCACAATAGGGGAAAATGCATCGATTACTTATAATGGCCTGGACATTTCCCGGCCTTCGAATACGTTTCAGATTAATGGAGCGGAAATAACAGTAAAACAAAAAACGGCGGATACAGTCACATTCTCATCAACAGCTGATGTGGATGCCATCCTGGATACGATCACTCAGTTTGTGAATAAATACAATGAAGTCATTAAAAAGGTTCAAGATAAAACGGGTGAAGCGAAATATCGCTCCTTTACCCCGCTTACCGCTGAGCAAAAAAAGGCAATGACAGAGGATGAAGTGAAGCTGTGGGAAGAAAAAGCGAAGAGCGGAACGTTAAAAAGCGATTCGACATTAAAAAGTCTCCTGACGACTATGAGGTCATCCCTATACACTTCGGTGGATGGGATCACTGGAAAAAACAATCTCAGCAGTTTGGGAATCACCACCACCAAAAATTATTTGGAGGGCGGTAAATTAACCATTGATGAGGACAAGCTCCGGGCAGCCATTAGTGAGGATCCGAATGCGATATATGATATGTTCATGGCCAATGGGTCGGAAAAGAGTGACAAAGGCCTCGCGCGCCGGTTAAGGGACGATATAGAATCATCCATGAAGGCGATTACTGAAAAAGCCGGGAAGGCCGGATATGTTAATAACAATTTTACAATCGGGAAATTGGTTGATGGGCTGGATAAGAAGATTTCAACATTTGAAGCCAAGTTAACGAAATTGGAATCGCGTTACTACAGCCAATTCACGGCGATGGAAAAAGCGATACAAAAGGCAAACAGCCAAAGTGCATCGTTAGCTTCTTATTTTAGTTAAGGTAAGTCGGAAAGGAAGTTAAATATGGCGGTAAATAATCCATATCAATCGTACCAGCAAAATTCAGTCAATACAGCATCACCGGGAGAGCTTACATTAATGCTTTATAATGGCTGCCTAAAGTTCATCATGCTTGGGAAGAAAGCCATTGAGGCAGGAAATATTGAAGCGAAGAATACGAACATCATCAAGGCGCAAAATATAATCCGCGAATTGATGGTGACGCTGAATATGGATGCGGATGTATCCAAAGATATGATGAGCCTGTATGATTTCATGAACCGGCGTCTGATCGAAGCGAATATGAAAAATGATGTTTCTGCTTTGGAAGAAGTGGAAGGACTTGTTACGGAGTTCCGGAATACTTGGAAGGAAGTAATTCAGATCAACCGGAAAAAACAGTTCACCCAAAGCGGTCAAGTGTGATGGTGATTAGAACCTTTCATGATTTGACTGCTGAATTGCTTGCCGTTCTGGAAGATCGCACGATTACAGAACGTGATGATAAAATAGAAAGGGTCACACAGCTGATTGATCAGCGAGATGGACTTCTTCCTCAAATCAAACCGCCGTTTACTGGTGAAGAGCAGCAGCTGGGACGTGCAGTACTGTTGCTCAACCAACAGGTCGATCACTTGCTGAAGCTCCAAAAGCAGGAGATACAGCGGGATATCCAGGAAATAAATAAGAAGAAACGATCATCCAATAAATACACGAACCCGTATGAAAGTCTATCAGTGGATGGCATGTTCTATGATAAAAGAAATTGATTCCCTTACCATTTGGATTTCAAACGGTTTTCATGTTAATTATTTTTAAATTTTCTGTAAATAAAGTGGGCTTAATTTTTTCTTTCTAGCATAGCATTTGATATAATGAAGCTAGGGCAGACATCAACCCTTTCCAAACCTTCCGACAATTGTTTCATTATTTCGACATATTTCATGATGTGTTTCTAAAAGGAACCGGAGGGGTATTGTAGAATCTAACTGTATAGTCTTAATTTAAGGAGGACTCACTTTATGAATTACAACGTACGCGGTGAAAACATTGAGGTAACTCCAGCAATTCGAGAATACGTCGAAAAGAAAATTGGCAAGTTAGAACGATATTTTAACAATACACCAGATGCAAATGTGTTAGTCAATTTAAAAGTGAACAATAATACATCAAAGGTCGAAGTGACGATTCCCATGCAGAATTTGGTTCTTCGCGCTGAAGAGGAAAATGCGGATATGTATGCTGCCATTGACTTGATCAATGATAAGCTTGAACGCCAAATTCGTAAACATAAAACGAAGGTCAATCGCAAGTTCCGAAACAATCTATCGACTACACCGGATGCATTCGCCTTCAATACGGAAGTTGACGAAGTGGTGGATGAATTCGAAGACGATAATGATATTGAAGTGGTCCGCAATAAGCGCTTTGATTTAAAGCCAATGGACAGTGAAGAAGCGATTTTACAAATGAATATGCTTGGTCACAGTTTCTTCGTTTACACGAATGCGGATACTAATACAACAAACGTAGTATACCGCCGAAAAGATGGACGCTATGGATTGATTGAACCTAGTTAATTATTATTCTAAGATCAAAAGCACAGCCCAGCCTCTGGGTTGTGCTTTTTAAATGCATGTTGATAGAATCCGTTTGAAAAGTAAAAAAATGATTGCTTCTTTTTTCTCTGAAAAACCCAAAAGTTCATTTAAAAGAACAAAATTTGTTCATTATTAAGATAAATAGTTAATTTTACCTATTCAAATACCCCTTTCTTTTGCACTATACTCGAATTGTTAGTTCTTTAAAGAGAACGACTGGTTATTTATAAAAAACAATTTGATCAAGGTGCAGAGGGGTTGGATTATTTGTATCGAAAGAATTGCCATACATGCCATAGGGCTTCTTTTAGCAGTGCGGAATATGGAAAGTGGCTTTGCCCGACCTGCGGTGGGGACTTAACTGCGCAAAAAGCCCTCGATGCATTTACAATTGAGAGAATCAATACACCACAACGAAGTATTAAGATGAGCAATATTTGCTATTATATGAAAAAAAGAGATTGAATGCTACAAAATCACCTGGAATTAGAATTTTCCCAATATTGTAATATTTTGTCGGATGAAAGTTTTTGCATTTATGTGGATTACCGACATAAAATAGCAATATATGGAGTGTCTATCCGTTATAATATGAATATAGGTAATGTATTTGGTAATAAATACCACGATAAAGGCAAACTCATTGAAAAATGAGGGCGCAAAGGCACAGGTCTAAGGTTCTGGTGACTATGATGGCTGGTCTGCCTGAAATACAAGAGTATTTTAGGAGGTAGAAGAGGTGGCTAATGTGGAAATAGATCAAGAATGGGTGAAATTGATTTCTGAAGCAAGGAGCTTGGGTTTCAAAAAAGAGGAAATCAGTGCTTTTTTTAAAAGGGAAAGCCTTGAGGCAACATTTGAGGAGAACGATGGAAAATAGGTTCCGAACAAATTTGAGAACATCCCTATAAACAGTGGTTCGCTT
The DNA here is from genome assembly GCF_044762675.1 of Peribacillus sp. NPDC096448. NCBI lineage: Bacteria > Bacillati > Bacillota > Bacilli > Caryophanales > Bacillaceae > Peribacillus > Peribacillus sp. NPDC096448. The sequence goes on from NZ_JBIWEU010000008.1 coordinate 253,510, forward strand.
CATTTACTGTTTATAGGGTTCATTCTTCCTTGAGATTCTTGTGAGCCTAGCTTATTCAAACTGTATTCTTCAGGATTATGTAGGTAAACTAGTGCACTGCCACTCTACTCTTCTTTATCTTTTCTCCATTTATTAAACTCGATGAACTCCCTGAATTGTTGTTTAGAAACACCCGAATTCATGGCTTCCTCAACGATTTTCATCCAGTCATTGTCCAAGGTTTCCTTATTTGGTGCATCGTAAAGCAGGGCATCAACAGGGATATTAAGTACGGCGGAGATTTTTTCAAGAAATTGAATAGAAGGATTCGTTTGTAAGTTCCGCTCGAGCGAACTTAAATAAGACTTTGCCACACCGGCTTTATCGGCAAGTTCAGTCATTGACATTTTCTTTTCTTCTCGCAGTTTTTTTACACGTTCACCAATCATCAATACCACCTCGAAACATGTTCTATTTATCTTCCGCTAATAAGTTTCGGCAAGCCCACCTTATCATTCAAAACATGACGCCTGTAAGGTTGGATTACCTTGACATGCTATCTCTAGAGAGGACACAGCATCTAGTGATGGAAGGTTATGGATAATTCCCATTTGCATATGGAGATAGTGGGGAGTTTGCAACATAAGTTTTATACTTCCTCCTATTTTAACAGTTTTCCTCCTCATTTATCCATTGTTTTTCGCAAGAATTGAATTCCGGTCTATACCAGGGAAGTGACATGAAGTTGTACCTCTATGATAGAAGTGGTAAAATTAAGCGTGCATTAGTAATAATAGAAGGTGTGTTCCTTCTTACTTATATGAATTTTGTCATTGAACGATCATTACCATAATAGAGGAGCGTTATTGAATGCTTAATATATTAAATAAAGTTTTTGATCCGAATAAGCGAGAAATCAAACGTTTAGAAAAAATCGCCGATCAGGTCGAAGCGCTGGCTGATGAGACTGCTGCGCTATCGGATGAACAGTTGCGTGCCAAAACGGATGAGTTTAAAGAGCGTTATCAAAATGGGGAAACCGTTGATGATTTGCTTGTCGAGGCTTTTGCGGTTGCGCGTGAAGGGGCAAAGCGTGCTCTGGGCTTATATCCTTACCGTGTTCAAATCATGGGTGGGGCATCCCTTCATGATGGAAATATCTCCGAGATGAAAACAGGGGAAGGTAAAACCTTAACATCCACAATGCCGGTTTATTTAAATGCGATTACCGGTAAAGGTGTACATGTCGTTACTGTCAATGAATACTTGGCACACCGTGATGCCACCGAGATGGGTGTATTGTATGATTTCCTCGGTTTGACCGTGGGATTGAATTTGAACAGTCATTCTAAAGAAGAAAAGCAGGCGGCGTACAATGCCGACATTACGTACAGTACGAATAATGAGTTAGGTTTTGATTATCTTCGTGACAATATGGTGTTATATAAAGAACAAATGGTACAGCGTCCGCTGCACTTCGCGGTCATCGATGAGGTCGATTCGATTTTGATTGATGAGGCGAGAACGCCATTGATCATCTCCGGTTCGGCACAAAAATCGGCTCAGCTTTACATCCAGGCCAATGCGTTTGTGAAAACCTTAAAAAAAGAAACGGACTACACATATGATGAAAAGACAAAAGGTGTTCAGCTGACGGAAGATGGGATGAATCGAGCTGAAAGAGCGTTTAATATCGATAATTTATTCGATATTAGTCACGTTACTTTGAATCATCATATCAATCAGGCGTTAAAGGCTCATGTTTCCATGCATTTGGATGTGGATTATGTTGTCCAGGAAGGCGAGATAGTCATCGTTGACCAATTCACTGGCCGTTTGATGAAAGGCCGCCGTTACAGTGAAGGTCTCCACCAGGCGATCGAAGCGAAAGAAGGACTTGAAATCCAAAATGAAAGCATGACTCTTGCGACGATTACATTCCAGAACTATTTCAGGATGTATGAAAAACTTTCAGGTATGACCGGTACAGCCAAAACGGAAGAAGAGGAATTCCGCAATATTTATAATATGAATGTCATTGCAATCCCGACAAACAGGAATATCATTAGGGATGACAGGGCAGATCTTATATACGCGACAACTGATGGGAAATTCAAGGCTGTTGTGGAAGACATCGCCGAACGTTATACAAAGGGTCAGCCTGTGCTTGTCGGTACGGTTGCCATCGAAACATCTGAAGTCATATCTGCCTATTTATCCAAAAAAGGAATCCCTCATGATGTTTTGAATGCCAAGAACCATGAGCGTGAAGCGGAAATCATTGCGAATGCAGGTAATCAAGGCTCAGTTACGATCGCTACGAACATGGCAGGACGCGGTACGGACATCAAGCTTGGTGAAGGTGTCAAGGAGCTTGGGGGCCTTGCTGTAATCGGCACGGAACGTCATGAAAGCAGGCGTATAGATAACCAGCTGCGTGGTCGGTCCGGCCGTCAGGGAGATCCAGGGGTCACTCAATTCTATTTATCAATGGAAGATGAATTGATGCGCCGCTTCGGTTCGGATAACATGAAAAACATGATGGCGCGCCTTGGTATGGATGATTCCCAGCCAATTCAAAGTAAAATGGTGACGAGGGCCGTTGAATCCGCACAGAAACGGGTCGAAGGCAATAACTTCGATTCACGTAAGCAATTACTGCAGTATGATGATGTTCTCCGTCAACAACGGGAAATTATCTATAAACAGCGTTTCGATGTCATGGAAAGTGAAAACTTACGTGAAATCGTCGAAACGATGATTACGGCATCCATCCAGCGAAATGTAGTCGCGTTTGCACCAATGGGCGATGAGGAAGGCTGGAATTTACAAGGCCTTGTCGATTACCTGAATGGTAACCTATTCAATGAAGGTTCAATCACTGTAGCTGATTTGGACGGGAAAAACGAATCGGAATTGGTTGAGTTCATTTTAGCAAAAGTGAAAGAAAGCTATGACCAAAAAGAAGAAGAACTATCTGAAGAACAAATGCGAGAATTCGAAAAAGTAATCGTTCTTCGTGCAGTCGATAGTAAGTGGATGGACCATATTGATGCAATGGAGCAATTGCGTCAAGGGATCCACCTTCGTGCATATGGCCAGATCGATCCGCTTCGTGAATATCAATCTGAAGGTTTCGCAATGTTTGAAGCCATGATTGCTTCAATGGAAGATGAAGTCGCCAAATACATCATGAAGGCTGAAATTCGTAACAATTTGGAACGTAAGGAAGTCATAAAAGGACAAGCGGTCAATCCGAAGGAAGAAGACGGGGGAAAAGTGAAAAAAGCCCCTGCCCGTAAAAAGGAAAACGTTGGCAGAAACGCGTTATGCCCATGCGGAAGCGGTAAAAAATATAAGAATTGCCATGGCAGTTTAGGCTAAAGTTAGGTGTATAATGAATATGGGACGGTTAAGTCTAAGGCTTGCCGCCTCTTTTCATGTTTAGTTTGCATATAGTTTGAAGAGGTTTATTTGTAATGAAGGGAATCCCTCTTCAGGGATTTTTTTTAACATACTTAATGAGGTGAAGAGAAATGGAATTAGCAGAAATAAGAAATGAACTTGAACGGACAGCGCAACGATTAACGGACTTTAGGGGGTCTCTTTGACTTAGATGAAAAAGAGGCACGAATCGCACAGCTTGAAAATGAGATGACACATCCCGATTTTTGGAATGATCAACAAAAAGCACAAACTGTCATCAATGAAACGAATGCTTTGAAAGAACAAGTCAATCGATTGTCCGAACTGAATGAATCATATGAAAATCTGGATTTGACATATGAATTAGTGAAAGAGGAGAATGATCAAGAGCTTTTGGCTGAGCTGGAAGAAGAAATCACGGTTCTTGCACAAAAGATGAATGACTTTGAACTTCAACTTTTACTAAGTGAAGAATATGACTCGAAAAATGCCATTCTTGAATTGCATCCTGGTGCAGGCGGAACTGAGTCCCAGGATTGGGGTTCCATGCTGTTGCGCATGTATACAAGATGGGGTGAAAAAAGAGGCTTTAAAGTGGAAACCCTTGATTACCTTCCAGGTGATGAAGCTGGAATCAAGAGTGTCACTTTAATCATCAAAGGCCATAACGCCTATGGTTATTTAAAAGCGGAAAAAGGGGTACACCGTCTTGTCCGTATTTCTCCTTTCGATTCCTCAGGGAGACGCCACACTTCATTCGTTTCATGTGAAGTCATGCCGGAATTCGATGAGACCATCAATATAGAAGTACGTACGGAAGATTTGAAAATCGATACGTACCGGGCAAGTGGTGCAGGTGGTCAGCATATCAATACAACGGACTCGGCGGTCCGGATCACCCATATACCTACGAACACCGTGGTAACGTGCCAAAACGAGAGATCTCAAATCAAAAACAAGGCCCAGGCCATGAATATGCTGAAAGCCAAATTATATCAACGTGAAATTGAACAGCAACAAGCGGAATTGGATGAAATCCGCGGGGAGCAAAAGGAAATTGGCTGGGGAAGCCAAATTCGTTCTTATGTTTTCCATCCGTATTCCATGGTTAAAGATCACCGTACTGGTGCGGAGACCGGAAACTTGGGAGCTGTCATGGATGGGGATATCGATATGTTCATTGATGCGTACTTGCGTTCAAAACTATAAGCTCAGCCAGTCGGACCGTTTTTCCCGGTCCGGCTTTTTTTATGATTTCCTTTTTAACGAATCTTGGCTGACATTTACAGGATTGAAAAGGGATGCTCTACCTCGTTCGGCCAATACTAGATAATAATGATGGTTCGAGGAGACTTATGCAAAATGAAAAGAAGATACCGGGAGCAGAGGCACCCTTTCATTCAAAAGTTAACGGAGTATGGACTGGTGATTGTCGGTTCGTCCATAATTGCCATTGGTTTTAATGTATTTTTACTGCCTAACCAGGTCGCATCCGGAGGGGTCAGCGGGATTAGCACGATTCTCGATTCAACTCTCGGTTGGGAGCCGGCTTACGTTCTTTGGGGTTTTAATATCCCTTTGTTCATTGCGGGGCTTATTATCCTCGGAAGGCATTTCGGAGCCAAAAGCCTGATTGGAACCTTGTTTCTACCTTTAGTGGTATTTCTGACAAAGGATTGGGATGCATGGACGAATGATGCATTGCTTGGTTCCATTTGCGGGGGTATGATGGTCGGGCTTGGGCTGGGGATCGTCTTTCGCGGCAAGGGTTCCACGGGGGGGACCGATTTGGCGGCACAGATTTTCCATAAGTATACCCATCTGTCATTGGGGACCTGTGTGGCTATCATTGATGGAATCATCGTTCTAAGTGCTGCCATCGTTTTTGATATTGAAAAAGGGCTTTATGCATTGATTGGATTGTATGTGACAAGCAAGACGATCGACCTCGTCCAGATTGGATTGAACCGTTCGAAGATGTCACTAATCATCACGAATAAAGAAATGGAAGTAAGGGATGCTATCATACATGAGCTGGACCGGGGTGTAACAGGCATATCCGGGTATGGCGGCTATACGGATGATACTCGTCCAATTTTGATGTGCGTAATAGACCAGTCGGAATTCACCAAATTGAAACAATTGGTGAAACTCGTTGACCCTAAGGCGTTTGTAATTGTAATGGACGCATCGGAGGTACTTGGGGAGGGTTTTAAACTGGATTGAAATTGGTATAATGTTCTTGTGCTGGTATAAATCAGAGGGGGTAAATTCAATGAAAATAAAGTGGTTAGCCTTAGTTTTGGGTACTTCTTTGGCCTTGGCTGCATGCGGTGGGAACGATGATGCTGCAGATAAAGAGCCTGCAAGTGAAAATAATGAAACGACTACGGCAGGTGCCGGTGATGCCGCAAAAATTTATGAAAACAAATGTTCAAGCTGCCATGCAGTGAATCTTGAAGGCGGCGTGGGACCGAACTTAACAAAGGTCGGATCTAAGCTTTCAAAAGAAGACATTGAACAAGTCATTGCGAATGGTCAAGGTGGAATGCCGAAAGAAATAATCAAGGGCAAGGAAGCGAGCATGGTCGCTGAATGGCTTGCTGGACATAAATAATGATTAATGAAACGTCCTGCTTAGCGGGACGTTTCATTTGGCCTCCTTTAAACCCTCGAAACAACTCACGGTTACTCCCTTTATCAAGCAATCAAATCCTGGAATTATTACATAGATGTTGATATATGTCTAACTGAAATGAAACTGTAATATTTTTTATGCTTAATTTGACAAAATATGATGTTATAATGTTTCTGTGCTCAAGTAAGAGAGATTCCTGTCAGATTTCAGTGAAAATTGTCGAAAAGCTGTAGATACATAGTTATAATCCAAGCAAATTAGGTGGTTTTAGAATGATAGAAATGATAGATGTGAAAAAGACATACCCAAATGGCGTAATTGCCATTAATGGAATCAATGTGAAAATAAAGCCAGGCGAGTTCGTTTATGTAGTGGGTCCGAGCGGTGCCGGAAAATCGACCTTCATCAAAATGATGTATAGGGAAGAAAAGCCTACAAGCGGTAATATCTTGGTCAATGGTCTTAGCCTGCCAAGTATCCGCAATTCGAAAGTTCCTCTATTCCGCCGTAATATCGGTATGGTATTCCAAGATTTTAAACTCCTTCAAACATTCACTGCATATGAAAATGTTGCTTTTGCCATGGAAGTTATTGAAAAGGAACCAGAAGAAATCAAAAAGAGAGTCATGGAAGTCCTTGATCTGGTTGGCATTAAACATAAAGCGAGAATGCTGCCTTCCGAGTTATCTGGTGGGGAACAGCAAAGGGTTGCAATAGCCCGTTCGATCGTCAATGATCCCAAGGTAGTCATAGCCGACGAGCCTACAGGTAATCTTGATCCCGAAACATCATGGGAAATCATGAACATATTTGAAGAAATTAATAAACGCGGAACTACACTTGTCATGGCCACACATAATAGGGACATCGTCAACAATATTAAACGACGTGTCATTGCCATTGAAAGTGGAAAAATAGTTCGCGATGAACATCGAGGTGATTACGGATATGAAATTTAGAACATTGCTCCGTCACTTCCGTGAAAGTTTTAAAAATATTGGCCGTAATGGTTGGATGACGTTTGCTTCAGTCAGTGCAGTAACGGTCACTCTAACTTTGGTTGGCGTCTTTTTAGTGCTCATGATGAATTTAAATCATATCGCGGGAAATGTGGAGAAAGATGTCGAAGTTCGTGCACATATTGATAATGCGGCGAATGATGACGATATAAAAGCTATAGGTAAGCAAATTACGGAGATAAACGGCATTGAATCAGTGATTTTCTCTCCAAAAGATGAAGAGCTTACTAATTTAATAGATGATTTAGGAGATAATGGTGAGGCTTTTAAACCATTTGAACAGGATAACCCATTAAGGGACGTTTATGTTATCAAAACGAAATCTCCGCAAGATGTCATCAAGGTGGCAAAAAAAATCGAAGGTATGGAATATATCCAAAGTGTTAAATATGGACAAGGCTACGTCGAGAAACTATTCAGCTTTGTTAATATTGCTAGAAACATAGGGATCGTTCTTATTGTAGGCTTACTATTTACTGCAATGTTCCTGATTTCGAATACGATTAAAATTACCATTGTAGCAAGAAGAAAAGAAATTGAGATCATGAGATTGGTAGGAGCAACGAATACATTCATCCGTTGGCCATTCTTCTTGGAAGGACTTTGGTTGGGAGTCCTCGGTTCCATCATTCCGATAGGTCTGATTGCAATACTCTACTATAATCTTTATAAATATGCAGCACCGCAGATTACGTTCAAATTCATAGATTTCTTGCCTGCAAATCCGTTCATTTATCAAGTTTCGGCCATCCTCATCATAATTGGTGCCGTTATCGGGATATGGGGCAGCTTGATGTCCGTCAGGAAGTTCTTGAAAGTATAAAAGTGTATCTTTAATAAAAGCCAAAAGAAACCAGACATAAATAGAGAGACGTTACAAGGCACGGATGTAACGGGTTGAAAGGGGAAATGAAACGTGAAAAAAAATATCATTGCCATGAATGCCTCCATCATGATCGGGTTGGGAAGCATTCTAGCGGCACCTTCGGTTTATGCTGAGTCGATTTCGGATTTAGAAAAACAGAAAGAATCCATCCAGGAAAAACGTTCAGGAGTTGAATCGAATATTTCCGAAACGGAAAAGAAAATCGATAACCTGCAGGACAAGCAAATGACAGCAGAAGACCAAATCGCTGCCATTGAAGCGAAAATCGCAGAGTCCGCAAAAAAAATCGATGCTAAAAATGCTGAAATTACACAAACGAAAAAAGAAATCGAGGCATTGAAAGAAGAGATTAAAGTATTAAAAGAGCGGATCGCCAAACGTAATGAAGTATTGAAGGAAAGGGCACTTTCTTTCCAGGAGACTGGCGGGGACGTGAACTACCTTGAAGTATTATTCGGATCATCCAGTTTTGGGGATTTAGTTGACCGTGTCGGAGCTGTAGCGACAATCGCTGAAGCCGACCGAGATATTTTAAAGCAGCATGAGCTAGATAAAAAGGATTTGGAAGAAAAGCAAAAAGCCGTTGAAACGAAGCTTGCCAGTTTAGAAGTGGCAAAAGCTGAACTATTGGAAATTCAAAAGCAACAAAAACAGCAGAAGCAAGAAAAGGATGCATTGGTTAAGAAATTAAAGCAACAAACTGAAAAGCATGAACATGAGAAGATGGGTCTAGAGGAAGAAAAAGCGAATCTTGCTGCTCAAGAAAAAGCTATCAAATCAGCCATCAGCTTAGAACATCAACGTCTTGCAGAATTGGAAGCGGCTCGTAAAAAAGCGGCAGCCGAAGCGAAAAAACGTGCAGAGCAAGAAGCGGCACAAGCGGCTGCACAAGCAGCATCACAAGCATCCGAATCAAAAAAACAATCCACTTCTTCAGGATATAGTGCAAAAAGCAACAGTTCATCATCATCTTCACCCGCTTCGTCTAATGTAAGTCAAGCGCCAGCTGTATCATCGGGTACTTTCACTAGACCTAGTGCAGGATATGTATCTTCAACAATGGGTGAACGTTGGAATAAACAGCATGCCGGCATCGATATCGCTGCTAGCGGAACGGTTCCAATTGTAGCTGCAGCCGACGGAGTCGTAAGCCGTTCTTACTTCTCAAGTTCATACGGTAACGTTATCTTCGTTACCCATTCGATCGGCGGTCAGCAATGGACTACTGTGTATGCACACTTAAGTTCTAGACAAGCAAGCGAAGGTGCGGTAGTTGCCAAAGGTCAACAAATCGGCATCATGGGTAACACAGGACATTCATACGGTCAGCATTTACACTTTGAGCTACATAAAGGCCCATGGAATTATAGCAAGTCAAATGCCGTTAATCCATTAAACTATATACCTAATTAATACCCAATATATCAAATGAAAAACAGATCAGGATAAATTCTGAACTGCACCCCAATTGTTAGACACCATCTAACAATTGGAGGTGCTATTTTTTATGACAAAATATTCATTTGAGTTGAAATTAAAAGCTGTCCTTGCTTATTTAGAAGGAGTTGACTCATTTAGAACTGTAGCGAATCAATTTAATACCAGTTTGACTCCTTTAAA